>CAUTSU010000048.1:0-4198 GCA_963541105.1 uncultured Alphaproteobacteria bacterium | reverse complement strand
TTTTATGTCAAAATTTATTAAAACAAAATGGAACAATATGGGTATCTGGAACGCATCATGTTATTCATTCTATTGGTTTTGCTATGCAAGATTTGGGTTTTAAGTTTTTAAATGAAATTACTTGGGAAAAACCAAATCCTCCACCAAATTTATCCTGTAGATACTTTACACATTCAACTGAGACCATTATTTGGGCAGGTAAAAATGAAAAAACAAGACATACTTTTAATTATGATGAAATGCGAAAAATGAATGATGGAAAACAAATGAAAACTGTTTGGCGTTTAACTTCTCCATCAAATGTAGAAAAAAGATTTGGAAAACATCCAACACAAAAGCCAATTGAACTTGTTAAAAGATGTTTAATAGCATCGACAAAACCAGGAGATGTTGTTTTTGATCCATTTATGGGAAGTGGAACAACAGGAGTTGTGGCAAAAACATTAAATCTGTCATTTTATGGTATAGAAAAAGATAAAAATTATTTTCAATTAGCAGAACAGAGAATATACAATACACTGCTATAAAGAGGTTTGTATGATAAATAATGGAATTGGTGGAGCAAATACGAAAACAGGATTAATTTTTGAAGGTAAAACCGATCTTGCAAATTTTTTATCTAAACAACAAGGTTATCAAATAATTCAAAATAATGATACTGGATCTGTAGATGAAAAATTACAAACTTGTGATTTTAAGAAAAAACAGTATAAAAAGTTATTATCACAAATTAATATAGATGTTGAATATATTTATTTGTTAAGTGATTGGTTTAAAAAGCCAGAATATAAAGATGTTTTAGATTATATTATCAGTGTTGGTTGTAGTTATTATTTTAATTATATTCCTCTTGATAAATTAAATTTACCTGTTTCATAAATCAAAAAGGATTGTGTGATGTCGTATATTATTAAAGGAAATGTGAAAGATTGGGAAGCAGTGATTGGTTTAGAGGTTCATTGCCAAATAATTTCAAAAAGTAAGTTGTTTTCATCTTCATCTGCTGAATTTGGGGCAGATCCAAATCAACATGTTTCTTTTTTTGATGCTGGAATGCCTGGAATGTTGCCGGTTGTTAATATTGAATGTATTCGTCAAGCAGTTAAAACTGGTTATGGTTTAAACGCAACAGTTAATAAAAGATCAGTTTTTGATCGTAAAAATTATTTTTATGCTGATCTTCCAACTGGATATCAAATTACTCAAAATTTTTATCCAATTGTACAGAATGGTTATTTGGACATTTTGGATGATCAAGAAAATAGAAAAAGAATTCGTATTAATCGTTTGCATGTTGAGCAAGATGCAGGAAAATCAATCCATGATTTGCATCCATCAAAAACATATATTGATTTAAATCGTGCCGGTGTTGGATTAATGGAAATTGTGTCCGAACCTGATATGTCATCACCAACTGAAGTTATGAATTATTTAAGAAAATTACGTCAAATAGTTCGTTATTTAGGAACATGTGATGGAAATATGGATGAAGGATCAATGCGTTGTGATGTAAATGTATCTGTTCGTCCAGTTGGTCAAAAAGAATTTGGAATTAGATCTGAAGTTAAAAATGTGAACAGTGTTAAATTTGCTGGTCTTGCTGTTGAATTTGAAATAAAAAGACAAATTGAACTTCTTGAAAATGGGGAAAATATTATACAAGAAACACGTTTATTTAATCCAAATACTGGGGAGACAAGATCGATGAGGACAAAGGAAAATGCAAATGATTACAGATATTTTCCAGATCCTGATTTGTTACCAGTTATTTTAGATGATGATTTTTTAAATTCTGTTAAAGATGAAATGCCAGAATTACCAGATTCTAAAATTGAAAGATTGATTAATGAATATTCTATTATGCCATACGATGCAACTGTTATAACAGAAGAAAAGGAAATTGCGGAATATTTTGAAAATGCTGTTAATACAAGTCGTCATAAAAATGGAAAATCAATTTGTAATTTAATGATGACTGAGTTATTTGCTTGGTTAAATAAAAATAAACTATCAATTAGTGAAAGTTTTATAACATCAAAACAGATTGCAGATATTTCTGACTTATTAATTGATAATGTTATCTCTGGAAAAATTGCAAAAGATTTATTTAAACTATTTTTTGAAGATGAAAATGTAAGAAATAAAAATATAAATGATTTAGTTAAAGAAAAAGGTTTAACACAAGTTTCCGATACATCTTCAATAAATACTGTGATTAATGAAATTGTAAACAATAACAAAAATAATTGGAATGAATTAAAAAATGGAAAGGATAAATTAATTGGCTGGTTTGTGGGGCAAGTCATGCGAAAAATGGAAGGTAAGGGAAACCCATCAATTATTACAGAGTGCTTAAATAAAAAGTTAAAGGAATAGTTTTATGATTAAAAATAAAACTTTTTATATAAAAACTTTTGGTTGCCAAATGAATGTGTATGACAGTGGTCGTATTTTTGATTTATTAATTAATAATGGATACAGCTTTTCTGATGATATTTCGAAATCTAGTATTATTATTTTAAATACTTGTTATATTCGTGAAAAAGCATCCGAAAAAATATTTTCTGAATTGGGAAGAATTAGAAATACCTTTTTTAAGGCTTATAATATGTCTGGAAAGGGACGAGGTAATGGTCGCCCGATTTTTATAGTTGTTGGGTGTGTTGCAAAGGCAGAAGGAGAAAATATTTTAAAACGTATTCCGTATGTTGATGCTGTTTTGTCTTCATCTGAGTATTATCTAATACCTGATATTATTAATGATTTAGAAAAAGATTCTGATAAAAAAATTGTTAATACCAATTTGAATGGAACAAAAAAATTTGACTACTTTGTTGATATAGCACACAACGCTACTCAATTTTCTGATTTCGTTGCAATTCAAGAAGGGTGTGATAAGTTTTGTACATATTGTGTTGTCCCATATACTCGTGGAAGGGAAATTTCAAGGAGTATTGATTCTATTATAAATGAAATAAAAACACTTGATAATGGAAAAACAATAGAAGTTACTTTATTAGGTCAAAATGTTTCTGCATTTGATGGGGTTGATAGTAAAGGTAATAAAAGGCATTTATCTGATTTAATATCTGAAATTGAAAAATTGGATTTCATTCAACGTATTCGTTATATAACATCATATCCTACAGAAATCAGTGATGATTTAATTGATATTCATAAAACATCACAGAAGCTGATGCCATTATTTTTTGTTCCAATTCAGTCAGGTTCTGACACTATCTTGAAAAAAATGAATCGAAGATATACTTCTGCTCAGTATTTAAAAATGATTGATAGAGTTTTAGAGAAAATTCCAAATGCAAAGTTTTCATCCGATTTTATTGTTGGTTTTCCGGGGGAGACAGATGATGATTTTAATAAAACATTGGAAATTGTTGAACGCGTTGAATTTATTAATTCATTTTCATTTAAATATTCAAAACGTCCCGGAACATTTGCAGCAAAAATGAATTGTCAAATTTCATCAGATATAGCAACAAAACGATTAATCAAGTTACAGAACCTTTTACAATCAAAACAATTAAAATTTAACCAGTCACTTATTGGTGAAAAGATATCAGTATTATTTGAATCTGGTGCAAAAAGTGATAGTAGTTTAATGTTTGGAAAAAGTGAATACTTACAAACTGTTTTATGTAAGTACAATACAGGTTGTATTGGAAAAATTATTGATATTAAAGTTACTAAAGCGGATGCATTTACTTTATTTGGTGAATTAATATAAAATGAACAATAACAAAATATTTTTTTGTGTTGAATATGATAAATGGACTAATTTTTGTTATGAAAATATTGTGAATGAAGTATGTGAAGCATTATCATTAAGTAATAAAGAAATAAGTTTTTTATTAACAGATGATAATAAAATTCAACAATTGAATAAGCAGTATAGAAATAAAGACTATCCAACAAATGTATTATCTTTTGAAAGTGGTGATGATGTTGTATTGGGTGATATAGTGATAAGTTTTGATACATTACTGCGTGAATCTATAGAAAATAATAAATCTTTTGATGATCATTTTACACATTTAGTTATTCATGGAATTTTACATTTACTTGGTTATGATCACATAATCGATAGCGATGCACAAATAATGGAACAAATTGAAATTGATACTTTAAAAAAACTGAATATAGGTAATCCATATGAATAATTTGTTATCTAAAATAAAAA
>CAUTSU010000047.1:0-4262 GCA_963541105.1 uncultured Alphaproteobacteria bacterium | reverse complement strand
GTTTTATATATCCAGTCAAATGGTATTGCGATACTCTTTTCGTGACCTGCTGACAACTTTCCGGCTTCAACAATACTAAAATCAGAAGCATTGATTATACTTTCCAATTTTACCTTTAATGGTTTAAATATTAATGGAGATAATAATTCAACAACATCACCAATAGAAACATTATTACGTAATTCAACAATGATGCAATCATTCTTAAACATTTTTACAAAACCAATATTACGATATACTCCATCTGATACTGTTGTTTCATAATTATTTGCATGATGTGACGACTGACCATCAAAAAATCCATATGTATATCCACGATTTTGTAACGTATGAAGTTCTTGCATATAATCTTCAGATTTCCAAGTATCAGAGGAATTATACCAATCATCAATTGCTTTACGATATACGCGGGCAACACTTCCAACATAGTATTCACTTTTATTTCTACCCTCAACTTTTAAACTGTCAATACCAGCACTTAATATTTGTGGTAACTTAGGAAGTAAACACATATCTTTTGAATTTAAAATATATGCTCCTCTATCATCCTCTTCTATTGGCATATACTCACCAGGACGGGTGTTTTCTTCTAATACAAAATCATAGTATTGCAAATTTTCTTTTGGAGACATCAATAATTTATATTTCCACCTACAAGATTGGGCACACTTTCCCTGATTTGCACTGCGATTTGCAAGAAAGTTTGATAACAAACACCTTCCAGAATAACTCATACACATTGCACCATGAATAAACATTTCTATTTTTATATTAGATATTTTCTTTATTTCTGAAATTTCAGCAAATGAAGTTTCACGACCAAGCACGCATAAAGATGCACCCTGTTCTTCCCAAAATCTTAAAGTTAAAGATGAACAGACATTTGCCTGTGTTGAAATAAATAATGGAATATTTGGCGCATTATCTTTTACATATTTAAAAACCCCAGGATCAGCAACTATTACCCCATCAGGAGATAAATTATTCAAAGCTTTAATATATTTTGGTAAGTGCGGAATATCATAATTATGAGTATACAAATTTAAAGCTAAATAAATTTTTTTACCAAGTAAATGAGCTATTTTTACACCTTCTTCAACCTCTTCATAAGACATACCTGCAGTTGCCCGAAGTGACATATTAGGAACACCACAATAAACAGCATCAGCACCATATAAAAATGCAGTTTTAAGTTTTGAAAGTCCACCAGCAGGTAACAACAATTCTGATCTTTTATTCATCTTTTTACTTTGTCTTTTTTCTTTAATATGATACAAGGATTATATGATTGACAATACAAAAAGCAATACGAATATAAATCTTAATTTTGAACTATTTAACGAAAATAATAGAGAATCAATATTGCAAAATTGTGATAATCAAGAATGCTTACAAAGATTTTATACATTAATAGATGGAAGTGGTTTCATTTTTCGTGCATTTTATGCAATCAAATCATCAATGTTATTACCTGATGGTACTCCTATTAATGCGGTGTATGGATATTGCTCCATGTTATTAAAATTACTAGAAGAAAGATTAAACAATGACATTTCACAAGAAAATGAAGTTATAGTTGTTGTATTTGACTCAGCAAGATATAACTTCCGTAATACAATTTACAAAGATTATAAAGCAAATCGTAAAGATGTACCACAAGCTTTAATTCCACAATTTTCAATAATCAGGGATATTACTTCGGCTTTAAATTTACCAAGCATGGAAATGAACATGTATGAAGCAGATGATTTAATTGCGACCTATGTAAAAGAATGTACAAAATGTGGAGATGTATGCAGAATAATATCATCAGATAAAGATTTAATGCAGTTAATAGATGATGATAAAAATATTTTTATGTAAGATACAATGAAAAATAAAATCTTACATGAAGAAGATGTTATGAATAAATTTTCTGTAAAACCGAAACAAGTACCAGATATTCAAGCATTAATTGGGGATACTTCTGATAATATTCCAGGAGTAAATGGAATCGGACCAAAAACAGCAAAAGAATTAATCAACAGATTTGGAAGTTTAGAAAATCTATATTCAAATTTAGTAAAATTAAAAAACAGAAGACTATATAGTATACTAATAAATAATAAAAATAATGCTTTTATATCAAAACAACTAGCAACATTAAAGAATGATATTGAATTACCACTAAAATTAAAAGATATCCATTCACTCAATATTGATTATGACTCTTTTATTAATTTTTGTAGAAAATTAAATTTCTCATCAATTATAGATCGAACATTGAAACTGAAAAATCAGCTATCCATAAAATAGCAGTTTGTACCTTATATTCAGGGTATATATTTTGAATAATTACTTTGTAATCAAATAATTGTTTTTTATACTGTTCAATATATTTATTGGAAGTATTTTTTGCTTTTGTATTTGTTTTATAATCTATTATTAGGATCTTTTTCTCATCTGTATCTATGATTAATTTATCAATACGATACAACTTATTGTTACCAAATATACTAATCTCATTAAATGAATTTTTATGCAAAATAATATTTCTTATATAATCATCTCTTAAAGAATTTATTAATTTTTCTATCAAACTATTTTTTTGAGCTTGAGTTAAAAAACTGATATTTTTTAAATATTCTTTTAAAACAAATGATAAACTTCTTTCTTCATTTCGCGAATATCCAATTGGAATTATTTCTAATAATTTATGAACTAATGTTCCATACAGCATATTAATGTTTTGTTTTGAATCATTTAAAGAATATATCTTTTTATCAATTTCAATACTATCATCGCTATATTCACTATTGTGATATAATGGATTAATATCATCAATTATATTGTTACCATCAATATTTTTTTCTTGTATTTGTTCTTCATCCTTAACCGATAAGATATTTTTATTGTTGTCATATTTTGTAATTCTTATAATAGTATTTTTACCAATACAATCAATACCATCAAAAATATTATCATTTACATTGTCTATTTCATAAATATTAGATATTTCAGATATTATATGTGATAAAATTTCATAAAAATTTTTATAATTATTATCCTTATTTAATTTATCTTCTGTTAAATTTTTACTTCCATAACCACAAATATACAATGCTTCTTCTGCTCTTGTCATTGCAACATATAGTAAACGTTTTTTTTCTTCTATTTGTCTTCTGTTATGTATTTCTTGTATATACTTATATTCATCAATTAAATTAACATTAGTTGGTCTAATGTATGGTAATAAATCAGATAAATCATCTTCATTAAATAATATTTTCATTTCATTTGGAGCAGATGTAAAATCAGATAAGGTATCTGGTAAAAACACAATTTTTGATTGTAAACCTTTTGCCCCATGTATTGTCATAATACGTAATTTGTTTGGATTTTTTTCAACTTCTCTTTGAATTGATATATCATCTTTTGTTATCCAAGATATAAAACCAGGAAGTCCTAAATAATGATCTGGTGTTTGTTCAAATGACAAACATAATGATAAAAATTCTTGAATTATATCTGATGTTTCCATCCCTGCACGTTTATAACATTTCTTTAAATGACCATCTTTGTTTAATACAAATGTGAAAAATTCAAATGGAGTAATTCCAGATAATGCAATATTTTGTATGCTTTTTAATTTTTCATAAGTATCTGGATATTTTTCTGATAACACATCCATTACTGTCTTATCATTACGATCATAACAAACATCAAACACTTGTTCTTCATTAAATTCAAAAAATGGACTTTTTAAAAGACCTGCCAGGGTTAAATCATCATATTCAGATATACAAATATTTGCCAAAGCCAATAAATCACAAATAATTATATTATCTGTTAACACTAACTTATCAATTCCTGCTATTTCTACTTTTTCATCAATTAATTTTTTAACCAAGTGTGATAATATAGATGCATCAGTACGACGATTTAATAAAATCATTATATCACCTGGTTTTACTTTATAATCATTGATTAACATTTTTATCTTTTTTGCTATTAATTTTGCCAGTATTGATTTTGAAAGTGTTGATTCAAAAACAACTTGCCGTGGATTCCAATAATTATAATCCAACTTTTCCGATTTATTACTAACTATAGGCCATAATTCAACAAATCCAGGTTTATCAAAATTCTTTTCAGCAACTCTATGAATAAAATCCGCACCCTCTTCATCATAACTAACAATGCCTGATGATATTACTTTATCACCTAGCATTTCATTAACCACTGACAACACCGGAAAAGATGTTCTAAATGAAGCCTCTAAA
>CAUTSU010000046.1:0-4277 GCA_963541105.1 uncultured Alphaproteobacteria bacterium | reverse complement strand
CAACGACATACGGATTAACAGTCCGTTGTTCTACCGACTGAACTATACCCGAACAGCCTAGAGATTCTGCCTTATTTTGTTTTATAATGCAAGTACAATTTATTTTATTTCAAAAGTTTTTAGTGATGCTTTTATTAAATCTGATAAACTTAACTTTATATTCGAATTATCATTTTTTAATTTATTTGAAATAACCGTAGATACAGCATTTATAGCATCGACTTTTTTATATCCTAAACTAACCAATGCAGTTACAGCATCAATTTTAGTGGTTGATAGTGTATTTGATTTATCTTCCTCAATATTGTTTTTTGTATTAATATTTGAATTTATATTAGTATCTTGTACTCTAACTATAGATTGTAAATTATTAATTTTTCCCTTTAATTCTGAAACAATCCTCGTTGCCATTTTTGGTCCAACTCCATTGGCTGTTGCAACTAAGTCTTTGTCATCAAATGATATAGCATTATACAGTTGATCCATTGATATAGATGATAATATTGATAATGCGACCTTTGCACCAATACCTTGAACTGTACATAATAAATTAAACCATGCTTTTTCCGTCAAGGTTGTAAAGCCAAATAATCTTATTGAATCTTCCCTAACTTGTGTCTCAATAAAAAATGTAACGCTTTGGTCAAGTTCAAGGGAGGATATAGTATTAGTTGTTGAAAAAATATTATACCCAACTCCGCCTGATGTCATTAATGTAAAATAGTTTTCGTTAATATCGTCAACCGTACCAAATATCTTAGATATCATTTATTTTATTCTTGTATTTTCATATAATTGAACTTTATATTAAAATATGTTATAAGTAAAATTCAATCAAGATAAAAAAATGGAGACATTATGTCAGGACATTCAAAGTGGGCAAATATTCAGCATAGAAAAGGTAAACAGGATAAACTGCGTGGAAATTTATTCACAAAAATTGCACGTGAGATAACTATTGCTGCAAAATTGGGGGACCCAAATCCAGATTATAATCCACGTTTACGTTTGGCTATATCTTTAGCAAAGAAAAATTCTATGCCAAATGATAATATAAAACGTGCAATTGAAAAAGGATCGTCTGGTGCAGATGGACAAACCTTAGAAGAAATAAGGTATGAAGGTTTTGCTCCTCATTCTGTTTCTGTGATTGTGGAGTGTTTGACTGATAATCGTAATCGTAGTGCAACAGATGTTCGTACAGTTTTTGGAAAAAACGGTGGAACAATTGGTTCTGAGAATTCTGTTGCATTTAATTTTAATCGAATAGGGTTAATAGTTTTTCCAAAGTCAGTTACAGATGATGATACTATGATGGAATTTGCAATCGATGCAGGTGCAGAAGATATAGATTCTGATGGTGAATTTTATAACATAGTAACAGCTGTTGATAAATTGCATATAGTTGGTAAAAACTTGATTACTAAATTTGGTGATCCTGATAAAATGGAATTAACATTTATTCCTTTGACATCAGTTAAATTGGATAAAGATACAACAGAGTCAGTTGAAACGTTTATAGAAAAGCTTGAAGATCTGGATGATGTGCAAAAAGTATACACAAATGCAGATTTTTATGAAGAATAACCGATATTTTTGATTATTTTAATATATTTTTATTAGTATAATGAATAAATTTTTCTTTGTTCTTTTTTTTGTTGTTATATCAGTTAGTGTGCATATTTCTTTTGCAGCTAATCAAGATGTGTATGATGATTTTCAAAAATGGCTTACTGATTTTAAGGTTAAATTGTTAATTGATAAGAAAATATCGCAAAAAACAATTGATAAAGCATTTAAAAATATAAAGTATAATCCAAAGGTGATTCATAAAGATAAAAATCAACCAGAGTTTATAGAAACTTTTTGGACCTATTATCATAGGAGATTAACAAAAAAACACGTTGAAAATGGGATTAAAGAATATAAAAAATACCAGTCATTATTATCAGATATTGAAAAAAAATATGGGATTCCAGGTCAATACATAATTTCTTTTTGGGGATTAGAAACCAATTATGGTAAATATTTTGGGAAATGGAATGTTATAGAAGCTTTAACATTGCTGGCCTATGATGGACGAAGAAAACATATGTTTGAAAAAGAATTAATTACGACTTTGCAAATTTTAGAAAAAAATAATATTAAATTAAAAAATATGTTTGGTTCTTGGAGTGGTGCAATGGGAAATTTTCAATTTATGCCATCTACGTACCAAACTTATGCAATCGATGGGGATGGTGATGGTGTAATTGATATGTGGGGTAGTGTTCCTGACGCTTTTTATTCTGCCGCCAATTATTTAAGTAAAATAGGATGGAAGAAAGGTGTAAATTGGGGTGAAGAAGTTATGGTTCCAGATAATTTTGATTGGATGTTGATAGGGGTTCCTAATATTGAAAAATCAAAATCTGATTGGAAAAAATTAGGAGTTAAAAAGGCAGATGGGGAAAACTTAAATATTGATGATGACATTAAAGGTTTCTTACTAGCGCCTCAAGGAAGATTTGGTCCAGTATTTTTAATATATGATAATTTTGATATAATTATGAAATGGAACTTATCGTATAACTATGCAATTTTAGTTGGCTTGTTAGCGGATTCTATTATTTATAATAATACTAAACTTTATGCTTTAGAGGTGAATGAAGAATTATTACAACAAAAAATTACAGAAATTCAAAAGGAATTACATGATTTGAAATTTTATAGATATAAAGATTTTCGTGGGATTTTGAATAATAAAACTAGAGACGCAATACGTAGATATCAAAAAGAACATGGTCTAATCCCTGATGGATATCCGTCTAATGAAACTTATTTACATATACTCGATAAAGGCACTATTAAATAATTTTTCTAAATGTTTTGTTGAAAATGAATCAAGTTTGTTATTAACAATTGCATTACTGATTCGTTCTCTCATATCTTTTATCGGAACAATATTTTTCGATAGTGTTTTATCAGTTCTTTTATCACATATAATATATAAATAATATTTATTATCTATATTTTTTAAAGGGTGCGATACAACACCTATTTCTAAATCTTTAATATGCTCACCAACAATTTTCGAAGTTTCATGAAGTTTGATAAATCCCAAATTTCCAGATCCAGGTAATCCATTTACAATTTCTTTATTAAATTCTGTACAGTTTTTTCCTTTAATTTTATTGAACATACCATCAGCATCAGATTTATTATTTAAAATAATTTGAGATATATTTAAGTCAGTAACAACAAAATTAATATAATCAGTATATCTTTTTAATTCATGATCCACTTCTTTTTCGTAATTTGATAACATTGATGAAAAGTACATTCCTGAAAATTTTGCCCACAGAACATCGGAAAACATCATTTGGTAACATATATTTATTTTATTATTAATCCATATATCTTCTGAACACCCTGCATTTCTCATAATATTTTGTAATTTTTTTGCATTAAATCCAAACTTTGATGCTATTATTTCAATACCTTGTTTAATTTCTTTTTCAGTTGCATCAATATTATATTTCTTTGCTTCCATAATTTTTAATTTTTCTTTAATTATGTCATCTGTTATATTGTTCATAATATCTGATTGATTATAGCGTGTAATAAAAGATTTATTATTTCCATTATAGTTATTTAATATACCTTTCATTAATTTCGATCGGATGATTATATCGTAATCTGTTATAATTTCTCCATTAACCGATATAGCGGAATACATATTTACGATATTTGGTTCTATACAGAAAAGATTACTTTGGATAAATATACAAAGACAAAATAATAGTATTGTTAACTTTTTATTAATCATAATTAATCCCATATAAATATCATTGTACGTCTGTTTTGTTATTGTTTTTATCTGAGTCAAGAGAATGTCTTGTTTCAAATGTTCCCAAATTTTTAAATGCAAATGTGAAAAATATACTTTTATCTCCTCTATAATCTCTATCGTATGAATACTTTCTTTCCATTTCAACAGAAAAAGCAAAACAATCATTTTGATATTGAGCCCCAATTCCATAACTTACAATATTATTCGTATTAAAACTGTATCTATTATTAAAGTAAGCTGCCCAATAATTGGTCAATTTTGCTGATATTTTATAATATAATTCTTCATAATTTATTGATGTTGGCGTATGAGTATCTTTTAAAAATAAATAATCTGCGTATAAATTCCATCTATTCATATTGGTTGAAAATATAAATTCATTTTTATTAAACTGAGGAGATTTATTATCAACCCTAGTATGATATGATCATTTAAATAGTTTGTG
>CAUTSU010000045.1:0-4292 GCA_963541105.1 uncultured Alphaproteobacteria bacterium | reverse complement strand
ATTAATATTGCATTTTATAAAAAATCTATTTACACTCTGTCTTGTTTTCGTACAAAGTACACTTTGATATAATGTTATCGGGGAGTAGCTCAGTCTGGTAGAGTACTTGTTTTGGGAACAAGGTGTCGCAGGTTCGAATCCTGTCTCCCCGACCAGTTTTTGCAGTTATATGAAAAGTTATTCTAGTTTTGCCAACAAGGTTTATGAAATCGTTAAATGTATTCCAAAAGGTAAAGTTGCAACATATGGAATGATAGCAACATTGTCTGGAAATCCAAATGCTGCACGTGCAGTTGGACAAGTTTTACACAAAAATCCAGATCCGATAAAAATACCATGTCACAGAATTGTTAGCAGAAATGGAAGACTTGCTCCTTCATTCGCATTTGGAGGAGAGGTAATACAAAAAATGCTTCTAAAAAAAGAAAATGTTGATGTCAGTAATGAAAATAAAGTAGACCTAAAAAAATATATGTGGAATGGAATTTAGAAAATTCAAAGATGGTGGGTGATTAGGGACTCGAACCCCAGACCTCCTCGGTGTAAACGAGATGCTCTAGCCAACTGAGCTAATCACCCGACATAAATAGAACTTTGGGATTATAAATATGCTTTAAAATTATTGCAAGCGATTTTAAAAATATTATCTTATGAAAGAAATGATAAAATTTAAAAAATCAATTAATAATTTTATAACAGAAAATATTCTTGATTTTACAAATAGTAGATTATGGTTGTATATAATATTTACACTTGGTATATCATATGCGTATCATAACTCTATATTTTTAAAACAAACATATCATTTAATATACACAACAATATTTTTGTTAGTATTAAATATCATATTTCAACTCATAAAATACAAAATAATAAGAAACTCTACTAAAAATAAAATAATTATTATAGAAAATATTTCTGATGCTTTAATTATCATATCTTTGATCATAATTGTTTTTACAGCCGGCTTTTTTCGGATGTATTTAAGAAAATATTTAAATGAAACACAACAAATAGATAAACTGACAGATAATATAGTTATTAGTGGAACTATAGATAATTTAGAATTCTTCTCAAATAAGTATCGGCTTACTGTGAAAGATATATCATCAAAAAATATTTCAACACAAGTAAATAAATTTTTATTTAATATAAATATAAATGAGTATGAACAACACAATTTAAAAATTGGTGATCATATAAAATTCAATGCATTTATTAAACCTATATCACAACCTATATTTATAGGAGACTTTAATTATCAAAGATATTTATTTTATCAAAACATTTCAGGATTAGGAAAAATAACAAAAATTATCGATAAAGAACAAATAAATTATAAACACAATCCTATTGATTATATTTTTTATAGCATAAAAAATATAAGATATAAAATATCAAAATATATAAAAAATAATTCTAAATTTAATACCAAAGGAGTATTACTATCAATAATTACAGGTGAACAACATCTAATAAACAAAAAAATTCAAAACAATTATAGAAAATCAGGAATATCACATCTGCTTGCAATTTCTGGATTTCATATGGGAATAATTGCATCGTTCACTTTTATGATAATCAGATTTTTATTAGTATTAATTTATCCACTTTCATCAAAATATGATAGTAAAAATGTTGCATATCCAATTACTATTATGATTTTAACTTTATACTTATTCTTATCTGGTAGTAAAATATCAACTCAAAGAGCATATATAATGACAGTGTTATATATAGTAACACTAATGCTTGGCAAACCGATAACATCAGTCAGTTTATTATTAAAAGCAGGATTAATTATATTATTAATAAAACCAGAAACAATTGTAGAACCTGGATTTATGTTATCATTCACAGCTGTCCTGTCTTTAATTAGTGTTTTTTCAATACCTGAGATAAAAAATCATATTAAAAATATAAAAGAGAAATCGTATATTTGCTATGTAATTTATGTATCATTTATAACAAGCTTAACTGCCAGTATAGCAACGGGAATTTTAACAATTTATTATTTTAAAGAATATTCTGTTATATCAGCATTATCTAATATAATTGCAACACCAATTTTTATTTTTATGGTAATGCCAGCATCTTTTTTATTTTTAATCTTTGGTAATTTATCAATTAATCCTTTAAAAGATATGTTTATCAATTTTTTAAACTTTAGTATAAATACATTAAACAATGTTGCTAACTTTATGGGCAACATAAGTAATACAATCCATGTAAGTAATATACCAGATTGGATTTTAATAATTTTTTTATTTGGAATACTGATATTCTCAATATTTAGACATAAATATAAATTCATAGGATTAATAGCAATTATTATATCAATTATATTAACTACAACTCTAAACAACCATGATATAGTCATTATCAATAAAAATGGAGATATATTTATAAAACAAAAGAGTGCTCAAAATATTTTGATATTTAATGTATTAATAAACTCAACAAATACAGTTTCAGCACAACATTTAAAAAACAATAAATTATCAAAAAGATTTGGAATAAATGTATCTCAAATTTATAAAATTCAATATGATACAAACGATAAATATTATTTCGGAAACTCATCAATAGTATTTTATACAAAACAATTTAATCAAATAAATATTCCTTGTTTTAAAATTTTACAAAAAAATACAACTAAAGAACATTGCATGAACAAAAACAACATATCAGAAATTCATTTTAAAAGTAAAAACTACAGGATATATAACGAATAAAGTTATCTTATTTTATCAATTCTTCTATATTCGCCAAATCTTCTGAATTTAATTCTACAGATTCATCTTCAAGATCAACCGGACAATTATGTTTTTTATCCATAATCTTCTCCATTTTATTTATAGCTTCTTCATTCGGCATCTCAAAAACCGCAGCATACTCTTCAGCCAATCTTTGTAAAGCTTCCTCATATATTTGACGTTCAGAAAATGATTGTTCTGTTCTAACCTTTGATCGACAATGTAAATCACGAACAACTTCCGCAATTTCAAGAGGACTCCCTGAATTTATTTTTTTCTCATACTCCGCAGCACGACGCGACCACATCATACGTTTAATTTTAGGAGGAGTTTTAATTAAATTAATAGCGGATTTCATCTCTTTTTCTGTAGAAATCTTTCGGAGTCCTGAAATTTCAACTTTATCAATAGGAATCCTTAAAGTCATTCTTGTTTTATCAAAAGTAATTACGACAAACTCTATTATTTGATCACCATACTTTTGAGTTGTCAATTCTTTAACAACACCCATGCCATGAGTTGGATAAATTACGAAATCTCCAATTGCAAAATCTTTTTTATTTATCATCCTATGACTTCCCATCAATATCTTTATCAACTTTACTACAGCAACAACAGCACTCTAAAATTTAATAGACTTTAAATACTTGCTATGCTATACATATGAAACTTGAGAACAGTAGAAAAATCACAAGTTTTTGATATCCTATTATAACAAATAATAATCTTTTATGCAAAGCTTTATTATTTTAACAAAATTAAGATAAATATGACAATACTAATCATTATAATCTTATCTTTCATACAGGCTTTGACAGAATTTTTACCAGTTAGTTCATCAGCACATATAGCATTAATATCAAATATAGTTAATATTGATGCAGTACAAGACAAGAATGAACTTATTACAATAGCATTACATATTGGTTCTTTAATCGCAGTTTTAGTTTTTTATAAAAAAGAACTTTTAAAAATTGCTTTATTAAAAAATAATAAATTATTGAAAAAAATAATTGTTGCTTTTTTGCCAATTGCATTGGTTGGAGCTATAATTACAATATTTAGTATTACTATACCAAAATATAATGTGTTAATTGGGATTATGCTTATAGTTTTTGGTATACTATTATATTTAGTAGATAAGTATAAAAATTCAAAAAAATTAATTGATAATATTAATACAACGCAAGCAACTATTATCGGTATATTTCAAATATTTGCATTGATACCAGGAGTGAGCAGATCGGGTATCACGATAACTGCCGGTAGATTATTAGGATTAAAAAGAGAAGAAGCAATGAAATTTTCATTTTTATTACTTATACCAACAATTGCCGCATCATCACTAGTCCTAATTTATAAAATATTGTTTAATAATTTTTCAAACCAAGTACAGCAAGATTTATTAATTTCGTTATTAGCAATTATCACATCAGCAATTTTTTCATATATAATATTAAATATTTTTGTAAAAACTATTAATAAATTTACATTTTTACCGTTTATTATTTATCTTATTTTTGTTGGTATTATTTT
>CAUTSU010000044.1:0-4526 GCA_963541105.1 uncultured Alphaproteobacteria bacterium | reverse complement strand
AGACTGAGCTACTCCCCGCAGAGACAAATTGAGTGTAAATACTTTTTAATTAAAAATCAAATCAATTCTATTTATTTTTTTAAAGATACTAAAATTAAAATCAAAGATGATAGTACAAAAATAGCAGTTAATTTATAATTAACTTTACTTTTAATTTTATGTATTTTATTGAAAGTAATTGTCATAACAGGGCTGATTGATATTGTTATAGCACTGACGTATGCAGGGTTAGGTGCAAATTTAAGAGACTGGTACTTAAAAAAAGCATACAAAGTTAAAAATAATAATGAATAAAGCCCGCTTTTTCTTTCTTTTTTATCTGCCATTCGTAATACAATTTTTTTATATCCTGTAAATTTATTTTCAATTATTAAAGCAATAAAGTTTAATGTTCCATTTATTAAACTGATTAATCCACTTGTATATACAACAGCGGTTAATGTTTCAATTGGTTCGATTGCATACCTTATTGCTAGTCCCTGAAATATTCCCATTATTATACAAGGAACAAAAAAGTTGAATGCTTCCTTGTTTAACATGTCATTATGGTGCTTATTGCCATAATAGTTATATAAGAAAATACTTAAAACTGGTGTTGCAACGCAAATTATTGTTATTATAAATGCATTAAATTGTTTTAATAGATTAAAAAGTAAATGTGGGTTTAATATCCACCAAACAACTGTCATTAATGGAATTGAAAGCGGTGCAAAAGTTGCAGTTACAATTGATCCATATTTTGATACTGTTTGCATCCATCTTCTGTCATTTATAAAAATTATCGAACCTACTATTAGAATAAGTATATAATACCTACTACCTTTTGGAGCATCGATAAACATCATAAATGGTAACATTATCAAGAAGTTACCAATTCCATAATATATAGTTGTTAATCGAAGATTACTCTTTAATTGTTGTGCTGTAATATCAAATGATGCAGAAAATATTCCATAAAAAATTGTATTCAACCACCAAGGAATAAAAGCCATAATTACATCCTTATTTTAAGAATCTTAAATTATAGCTGAAAAATGTGTAAATTTAAAGTGTTAACAAAATAATAAAAACTTTTTTAAGATATTAAATTAACACTGATTAATTTTAAAATTTATAATCGTCAATTTCTAAGGAATTAAACTTTTAATACAAGGGTATTATAATTTTTGTACATACCTAGGTATAGGTAGAGAGGAGTTAAGCATGAAATTAAAAACATAGAATAAAAGATCCTATCGAATTACGAAGTTCCTATAAGGATCGTTGTAATTCATACAATAATGGCGGAAGAAGAGGGATTTGAACCCCCGATAGAGTTACCCCTATAATAGATTTCGAGTCTACCGCATTCGACCACTCTGCCATTCTTCCGAATTATTCTACATCCAAATTGCTGTTTCTATTTTTACTGCTTCTTTACTATCTGAAACATGAACTAAATTTTGAATAGAACGTTTTTCAACTGCAGATGACATAGGATTATCGTATCCAAACTTTCCACGAACACTGCCCATATCTGCATCAATTGGTATTGTCTTTCCTGCAACTTTACGGGCTAGTTTTATTGCGTCATATCCATAAAAAACTATTGCAATCATTGATCCAGATGTTAAATAATCAACTAACCTTGATTTAATAACTTTACCAATTTCCTTTGCAGAACAATCAGAAAAGAAGTCTGCAGGATTCAAGTTATTTTCTTTATAAAAATTTAGTGATTTATTTCCAACACTTGTCAACCATTCATCATCTTCTGGATAATGCTTTGCTGCTTGATCACGGGAAGCAGTTATATATTTCATATCTACGATATCTAATCCAACATCTTCAAACATAGATATAATTTTTCCTGATAATTTACGTTTAACAGCATCTGGTTTTAACATAACAAAAACTTTTTCTTTAATATCCATGCTTTTACTCCTTTATTTAAATACGATAGACAATATAACCTCAGATAAATTTATACAATTAAATTATTTATCCCTTCCTAACATTTTTTTACGTATATTGTAGTTTAATTCTTTTTTTCTGATTCTTATAACTTTTGGCGTAACTTCAACAATCTCATCGTCTTTTATGTATGATAATGCTTCTTCTAAAGTAATTTTTCGTGGTGGGGTTAATAATATTTTTTCATCGCTTCCAGCTGCTCTGATATTCGTTAATTGTTTACCTTTAACTGGATTTACCTCTAAATCAGTTGCAAGTGAGTTTTCACCAATTATCATACCACTATAAACATCAATTCCTGGCTCTATAAATAACGTACCACGTGGTTGTAAATTAGATAATGCATATGCATTTGATTTACCTTGCTCCATCGATACAAGAACCCCATTTCTGTAACTGTCTATATTACCCTTATATTCCATATATGAGTGAAATATTCTATTCATAAAACCAGTACCCTTTGTATCTGTTCTAAATTCTGATAGATAACCAATTAAGCCACGGGATGGTGCGACAAACACTAACCGCATTTTTCCATTTCCACTTGGTTTCATTTCTGTTAATTCGGCTTTTCTTTTTTGCATTTTTT
The DNA here is from genome assembly GCA_963541105.1 of uncultured Alphaproteobacteria bacterium. GTDB lineage: Bacteria > Pseudomonadota > Alphaproteobacteria > Rs-D84 > CASDRH01 > CAUTVF01. Next base: position 1,984 of record CAUTSU010000044.1, on the reverse strand, counting down.
CTACAACAACACCTGAAAACTCTTCATCAACATCGATTACAACTTCTTCGTATGGTTCTAATATTTTGTCATTTTCAGTTTTTGTAATAACACGCGGACGTGAAACGGATAGTTCAAATCCATTTCTTCGCATTGTCTCAATTAAGATTCCTAACTGTAATTCTCCTCTACCTGATACTTCGTATGATTCTTTATTTTCTGATTGTGTAACTTTTAATGCTATATTTGTTTCGGCTTCTTTTATTAAATAATCACCAATCATTCTAGATGTTAATTTTGTTCCACCACAGCGACCAGCAAAGGGAGAGGTGTTTACAGAAAACGTCATTGTAAGTGTTGGAGGATCAATTGGCAAACTTTCAATTGGTTTTGATATGTCTAATGCACATAATGTATCTGAAACAGTTGCTTTATTAAAGCCGGCAATAACAACGATGTCACCAGAACTTGCCTGATCTAAAGGAATTCTATTAACTCCTTGAAATGATACAATTTTTGTAACTCTACATTGTTCTATTAAAATTCCATCTTTATCGATTGCTTTTACCGATTGCCCAACGTGCACAGTTCCTGTTTCAATTTTTCCTGTTAAGATTCTTCCTAAATAATTATCGGATTCCAAGGTTGTTGCAAGCATTGTAAACGGTTTATTAACATCTATTTTTGGTCCTGGTATATGTGAAATAATTGTTTCAAATAAAGGCGTTAGGTCTTTTCTTTCATCTTTTTCTAAATCACGAACTGCCCAACCATCTCTTCCAACAGAAAACAACGTTGGAAAATCAAGTTGTGTATCTGTTGCTCCTAACTTATCAAATAAATCGAAAATTTCTGTATGGACTTCATCTGGTCTTGCATCCGATCTGTCAACTTTATTTATAAGCACTATTGGATTTAACCCCAATTTTAAAGCTTTTGATAAAACAAATTTTGTCTGTGGTAGTGGTCCTTCTGATGAATCGACTAATAATATTACACCATCAACCATCGATAAAATTCGTTCAACTTCACCACCAAAATCGGCATGTCCTGGGGTATCAATTATATTTATTTTGTAATTATTCCATACAATTGAGGCAGGTTTTGCAGATATCGTTATTCCTCTTTCCCTTTCTAAATCTCCACTATCCATAACTCTGTCAACAATCTTTTCATGTGTAGAAAATACCTTAGATTGTTTTAACATAGAATCAACAAGTGTAGTCTTTCCATGGTCTACGTGTGCAATAATTGCTATATTTCTTATTTCCATATAATTACCTTTTTTAAAGCAATGAATTATATTATTAACAATTAATATAAGTAAATAGATTTAATGAAAATTATATTTTTTATATTATATCAGTTTTCCACAATCCGTGTAGTGTACAATATTCATAAACTGCGGTTGGTTTATCATTTTTTATAAAAAAAGTTACAATTGGTTTATCTCCAGGATTAAGATATTTGATTTGTCCAGACTTTTCAGTTTCTAAATATATAAATGATATATAGTGATTATCATCCATTGGATGGATAACACTCCCAACAGAAACAGTTATGAAATCTGAATTAATATTTATAACTGGTAAATGCTTTTCTTCGTTTGCATCAGATATATTTGGTACCAATTCAGTTAATTGATCATCAGAGCATAACATTTTTTCACAATTATCCATACATGAATGAAACACAACTTTAGATTTTTTGCAAAGATAAAATCTCGTTTTCATTTTAAATCCCCTCTCTCTTGCTCTACTAAAATACTAGATACATTTTTTGATATCAAGTGCATTAAAACAGTCAAAGCGATTAAGTTCACATGTTATAAATTATTTTCTTTTAAAAATTTATTTAAGTATGAATCCCAATCAAATAGATCTTGTTCAATAAAAAAATGGTGTAAAAACTCTATCATTATTTTATGTCTCTCTGCTGCTTCTTTTTTACCAGAATTTGTCAACATTAAATTTTTTAATTTTAAGGATTTTTCAAAAAAATGATT
>CAUTSU010000043.1:0-4592 GCA_963541105.1 uncultured Alphaproteobacteria bacterium | reverse complement strand
AAAAAATGTTTTTTAATCAGCCTGTTTATTGAAAACAGAAAGATGTTAGCTTGGTAAAAAATAATTTAAATGTTATGCTTGTATTATCTGATTTAGAAAGGACAAGCATTGGGTATTATTCAATTGATATTGCAACTCAATTAAAAAATATAGGAGCGAATGTTGTTGTTGTATCTGCTGGCGGTATATTATTGAAAGAATTGATAAGATCAAATATTACACACATTCAATTACCAGTAAACTCTACCGATTTCTTTACGGTTTACAGCAATTCGAAAAAGCTTTCAAAAATTATAATGGATTTCAATATTGATATTGTTCATTCAAACTCTTACTCTTCCTCCATCTCTTGCATGTATGCATGCAAAAAAACCAATACTAAGTTTGTTACTACAATCCATTATACAAAGAAATTAGGCTTTTTTAGTTTAAAAAGAATATTTAGTAGATATATCATAAAATCAGATTCTGTAATTGCTCCTTCATTATTTGCTGCTAAATATTTAGTTGATGAGTATAAGATAAACCCTAATAAAATTAATGTAATAGGAAATTGGTTCGATTCTGATGCTTTTTCTCCTAATTCAGTATCAACTGAGCGTATCATCAACATAACTAATACTATGTCTCTTCCAGAAGATAAGAGAATTATAAGTATAATTGGAACTTATAAAAATTCTAAAGATATATCTATTATGATTGATGCTGTTAGAAAATTACAAGATAAAGATATTATCTTATTTATTATAACAAATTCAAAAAAAGAAAAATCCAATTTAATTGGAAAAATTAATAAATTAAATTTACAAGATTATGTTAATGTACTTGATGATAATATTGACGTAGCTGCTATGTACTCTTTATCTGATGTTATAGTTAATATATCATCAATTTATAATTCGTTTGACTTACACCTATTAGAAGCAGAAGCAATGGGACGTATTATTGTATCAACTGACAGAGGTTCTGTTAATGAGATAATAATAGATAGTAAAACAGGAAAAATTGTACACTCTGACAGTGTTAATTCTTTGATAGATGGGATAAATTGGGCACTTGGTTTATCACAGGATGAAAGAAAAGATATTTCGAATGAAGCATCGAAGTATGCATATTTTCATTTTTCTAAATCTGCTAAAATTGATAATATTATTAAATTGTATAACCAGTTATCAAATATATAATAATTTAATTAGTACTGTTAGCAATATTACATAGATTTATTATCAAATCAGACACCAAAATTTCTGTTGGGGATTCCTTTAATTTACACATTAAATCTGTATTCATTAAAGATTGTATCGCTTTTAGTAACTTTTGAATATTCCATAACTTAACATGATTTTGAACAATTGGAACTATTTTATAATATCTTATTGCATTAAGTTTAAGTGCATCATTTATTGAACATCCATTTTCAATACTACCATGAATTGACAACAATTTTTTTACATATATTAAAAATACACGTATCAACACAACTGGTGTTTCACCAATATCTAAAACTTTTGGATATAATTTTAAAGCTTGTTCTGTCTTTCCACTAAAAATCGAATAGGTTAAATCTGATGTTTGAAGAGCAGAAGAATCAGAAATAATTTTTTTCACATCACTTAATGATAGATGTTGTTTACCCATCATATATAAAGAAATTTTTTCTAGTTCATTTTTTGTCATCTCACGATCAGAACCAAGATTTGATTGCAGAAAATGCATAGTATCATCATCAATTTCAGTAATACCATTATCTTTTAAAAAATTTTTAATTATTTTAGATAATACTACTCCATCATCAATATAACATGGCATTGATACAAGTTCCGTATTGGTTGTTTCAAACACATTACGCAATTTTGAAGATGTTCCTAAATCATCAGATAGTATAACTAATAAACAGTCATATTTTTTAAAAAAATTCAGAGAATCCTTTATTATACTTGTTAATTTATCAGTCACATTCTTTATAACAATAATTTTACGTTTCATCATAAATGAAATTGATGATAATTCATCAAACAACATATGTGGATTTGCATCAATCTCTTCTGATGAATAATTAAACTCTATAAAAGAAGAATCATTTTTATCTTTAACGAAGTTAGATACTATCTTTTTGCAATATTCCAATATTTGACCATGATCTTGACCATATATCAATATAGACTTAATATTCAAAAAATTATTATCCAATAATTTATCAAAATCAGATGATTTTATTTTCATTTATGAAAAACTTATTTACCTTCTTTAAAAAACAAAGCAATACGAGTTGCAATATTATCTGAAATACTTTGCAGATTTCTATCAATTACACTATCTTTTGATATATCTGTTGCATACACTTGAGGTAATATATTGTATGATGAATTTGCAGATACATATGAATCTAATAATATATCCTTCGTTTCATTATCACGTAATATATATGTTGCTCTTTGTTCAATAGTTGCAAGTGAAGCTGTATCATCCTTTTTAAAGGCTTTCTCAACTATAACTGGTTTATACAATATAATCTCGAGACTATACTTAGGATTAACAGGTGAACCATAAGAGTTAATTTTAGAATATAAATAATTGCGTAATATTTGTCCATTCTTACCTGTATCTCCTTGAACTACTGCTATTTTTGTCAATGCCATCTCATACTGGATATTTTTATAATAAGTTTGTCTATACAGTGGAGAATATCCACAAGATGAAATAAAAAATAATATAGCTAGTATACTTAAAATTTTTGACTGTTTCAGCATTTTTCAATAACAAAATTTATAAATTTATCCTTCACCGCAATAACTTTTTTTATATTCGTCGTAATAAACTTTAAAACATTAGGATCTTGCATTGCAATATTTTGTAGTTCATCAATTTCTAATCCAGAACTGACAGTTATAACCGATCTTTTTTTACCATTTATAGAAACTGGAATATTTATAATACTATTTTCCAAATACTCATTATTAACATCAGAGAATTTTTCATTTAACAAAAATGTCTTATAACCTAATTTTTCCCAAATTTCATCACATATATATGGGGCAAATAAAGATAATAATTTAATAAACTCAGAATATAAACTCTTTGGAATTTTTTCCAATTTTTCCATATAATTTGCAAATTCCATTAATGCAGAAATCGCCGTATTAAACTTCATTGATAACACTCTATCCCTTACACTTTTAATACTTTTATTAATAATATCTATGTTCATAACTTTATCAAATAAACTCCAGACTTTTTTTAAAAATCTATGAACTCCCATAATCGAAGTACTGCTCCACGATACAGCTTCTGTAAATGGACCAATGAACATTATATATGTGCGTAAAGTATCTGCTCCGTATTTATCAACTATATCATCTGGTACAATCACATTACCTTTTGATTTGCTCATCTTAACGCCATTTTCTGCTAAAATCAGACCATGATATGTACGTTTTGCATATGGCTCATCAAAAGGCAATTTAATTCCAGAATCCCGCAATGCTTTATACCAAAAACGTGAATAAAGAAGATGTCTTGTTGCATGCTCATTTCCACCATTATACCAATCTACTTGTCCCCAGTACTTTAATTTTTCATTACTTACAAAATTATCGTTATTTTTTGGATCCATATACCGCATAAAATACCAACATGATCCAGCCCACTGTGGCATTGTGTCAGTTTCTCTTTTTGCTTTAGCTCCACATTTTGGGCATATTGTATTAATCCAATTACTACATTTCGCAAGCGGAGAATCCCCATTCTCAGTTGGAAGATAATCTGTTATATCTGGTAGATTTAAAGGCAAATCATCTTCGTTTAATGGAACCCATCCACATTTTTCACAATGTACCATCGGAATTGGTTCTCCCCAATATCTTTGTCTAGAAAATGCCCAATCTTTTATTTTATAATTTATTTTCTTACGACCGATGTTATTTTTGATAATGTAATCAGATATTTTTTTTAATGCCTCTTTATTATTGAATCCATTTAAAAATTCAGAATTTATGTGAATTCCATCATCCGTAAATGGTTTAACGACAATATTTTTATCAAAAACACAACCATTAATGACAGGGGTAATAGACACAGAAAACTTTTTTGCAAATTCAAAATCACGACTATCATGTGCAGGAACTGCCATAACAGCACCGGTTCCATAATCAGTTATAACATAATCTGATACAAAAATTGGTATTTCTTTATTATTAACGGGATTAATTGCAACCATACCGTCTAACAATATACCTGTTTTTTCCTTTTGTAATTCTGTACGTTCAAATAATGTTTTTGTTTTTGCTTTATTTTTGTACTCAATTACATCTTGTATATTGCAATCATTTATTAACTCATGTTCTGGTGCGATCACCAAATAATCAACACCAAAAATTGTATCAGGACGCGTTGTAAAAACAGTTATTTTATCTATAACTTTTTCATTGATCTTTACAGAAAAATCAATTTCAAAACCCTCTGACTTTCCTATCCAATTTTCCTGCATTTTTTTAATATTATCTGAATAATCAACAGAATGTAAACCATCAAGCAATTCATCAGAATAACTTTTCATTTTAAGCATCCATTGCGATTTATCTTTTTGTATTACT
>CAUTSU010000042.1:0-4603 GCA_963541105.1 uncultured Alphaproteobacteria bacterium | reverse complement strand
TTCATTTGGTTCTGTATTAAATAAATTTGGATCATAGGATGGGTGAGATACAAGACATAAAACTTCACCAGTATATATATCCATCACAACAACAGATGCCGAATTTTGAGTTGATAATATTTGATATGCATATTCTTGTAATCTATTATCAATAGTTAAAATAATATCATTTCCTGCAACTGGCTTTGTCGATTTATCATTTAATGTCTCAATAATTCTGCCTGTAGAATTTACAACATTTACTTGTGTTCCATTGTGTCCTTTTAAAGAATTATCAAAAGATTTTTCAAATCCAGTTTTACCAATTCTAAAATTAGGAATTGAAAGTAAAGGATCATCAGAATGCTTCATATCTTCTTGTGATACTCGACCCACATAACCCGTAATGTGTGCACAAATTTCCTTTTTCGGATATATTCTTAATTCTCCTTTTTCAACAAAAACACCGGGAAAGTTTAAACTTTTCGCTTGTATTTTTGACATTTCTTTCCAATTTAGATTTTCTTTAATAAGGACTGGAGAAAATTTTTTATTTTGAGAAATATTGCGATTTATTTTTTGGATATCATCATCACTTAAATTTAAAATTGATTTTAAATTGAAAATAAAACTATCTTTATCTATTTCTTTAAATGCTGTTTCTGGTATCAAAAATACATTATATGAATCGATATTATCTGCAAGTACAACTCCAAATTGATCTAAAATTTTACCGCGTGCTGCAGGAATTAATCGGATTTTTAAATAATTTCTGTTTGAAAGACGTTTATATTTTTTTCCTTCAATTATTTGCAAATATATCATTTTTGTAAATAATATTGAAAATAATAAAAATTGTCCTCCACCTATTAGTACAGCACGTCTTGTAAATACTTTTGATTGTTCAGCATCTCTCATTGTACAATATACTTATCAATTTTTTTCATAATAACATATGTAACTGGATATAACATTACGATTATAATATAATTTATTATGACATGTACAATATTTGGATTAACATCAAACATATATGAATATATCAGATACTTAGAAATGTAATAAAAGAACATAATAGTTATAAATGTCATGTAATGTGTAATGTAATTTTTATTTATAGAAATCAATTTTTGGTACACTAAAAAATAATATGTAATTATTATCAAAAACATATTTATCCCAAAAACATTATTATCTAATATATCATATACAAAAGATATTATCAGTATGTACATTAATCCAATATTTAATGATGATTTGGATGTCATCCAATAAAAAAAAGGTAAAAAAAATAAAGGAGGTTTTTGTGTTAAAAAATGATTATTAACAGGTATTATGGAAATAAGAAAAAATAACACACAAGACATTATTGGTACTTTATTCCTTATCCATTTTAATTTCTTTAAAAAGCGAAATAAATTAATATTAATTATCGATCTATTTTTTTGTTTTTTGTTTTGAGTCATTTTGCATTATTTAATATTAAACTTTTTTATAATCTGCACATATTCTATATCTGATTTATTAATTATTGGCTGTACAATAATATCATTTTCAAGATTATCTTCTACGACTGTTCCGATTAGTATTCCCTTTGGAGTACCTTGTTCTAATCCGGATGTGATGATCCTATCACCTACTTGTACGGGATCTTTTGATTCCAAATGAATTAATTTAGGATACGAAGTATTATCTCCAACTAAAAATGCACGCACACGATTTCTTTCAATCATAACTGGAATTTTTGATCTACTGTCCGTTATTAGAGTTACACGAGCAAAATTATCTCCCACTTTTGATATTTGTCCTATGTATATTCCATTTGATAATACTGGATGATATATTTTAAGTCCCATATTTTCCCCTGCATCTATCACGAATGAATGTGATAAAAAACTATCATCGCTGAATGATAAAGATGCTGTTATAAACTGTACTGCACTTTTAGGAATAAAATTTAAATTTTTTCTTAATGCTTCATTTTCAGATTGTAGATATTTGAGCTTATTAATTTCATTTTTATATTCATTCAGTTTAGTTTCTAGTATTAAAATTTTATCTGTATTTTGAAATGCATCTATTGTTATTTTAATTGCTTTATCAAGTTTTCTGAAAGGGTATGAAGTAACAAAAACAATTGGCTTAATTGCAAAAATTATCTTGTCTTTTATCTTTGTAAAAAAAAGAGTATCTGAGCGTTTTGTTATAACGATAAGTACAGAAAAAGTAGCAATTAAAAATATAATAATACGTTTAATTGTAGCTTTTATATATTGCCATTTAGTATGCTTTGTGGCAAATATTTTATTCATTCTATACCTTAACTAACCAATACTTAACTGATGAAAACTATAACACTTTGAGAGTATAGTTAATAGATTTAAAAAAGAAAAGTATAAAAGTTAATCTAAACAGTGAATGTTATCGGATTTTACCATAAATTTATCTTGATTTTTCGGAAGCATTATAAAATATTTTCCACTTTGTTTCATTCTTCCTGCTTGTTTAAATGCTGTTTCTCCAAATCCAAAAAAGAAATCCGCACGAATTCCACCTTTTATAGCCGCTCCTGTATCTGATGCAATGACCATCCTATTAAGTGGTTTATCATTTGGATCTTTAACATCAATATATACAGGCAAACCAAGTGGAATATATGTTTGATCAACAGCAATAGTTCTTTTTGGTGTTAATGTTGTTCCAAATGTTCCAACTGCTCCATTTTGCTTATTCTCTTTAAAAAAGATAAATCGTTTATTGTTGTTCATAACTTTTTTTGCAATTTCTGGATTTTTAATTAAGTAATCTCGTATTGATATCATTGATAATCCTTTTTCTGGATGTAATCCCATTTTTTTTATCGTTGCTCCTGTTCCAACAAACTGATATCCATTATTTCCTGCGTAACCAATCCTATATTGTTTTCCATTTTCTGTTTCGACAACACCGGAACCTTGTATTTGGGTTAGATAAATATCAACCGGATTTTTTGCCCAAAATAATATTTTTGCTTTTCCTCTTAGTGCTCCATTATTTATTTGTTCTCTTGTCAATTTTTGATCTTCTGGATTATCAGGCAACCCATAAATTGGATATAAATAGTCACAAGTTGCTTTAACTGACCCTTTTATGTGTGACTCATAGTATCCTGTAAAAGTGCCTGTATCTTTTCCTTTTGAATAGACCTTGTATGGAGAAAACCAACGCATAAAAAACCCTTCCATAACTTTATTACGTTCTGTAGTTTGATATTTATTAAGATCAGATTTAATTAGGTTTGCATCCGCACATATTTCTGACATATGTTTTCTGTCAATTGCTATTTGATCGCTCTTTATCCATTTACTATCATCTTTCAAATACTGCGAACATGATTTTAAAAATTCGTTAAAAGCTGGTCCCATATCATCTAATTTAAAATTAGGAAGATCAGAAAATCTAACTTCTTCAAGAAAAAAATCCGATTTTGATTTTGCTTGTTTAACAGCATTTGTAAATTCCTTATCTACTTTTTTATTCTCTATAATCTCTGTATACGCTGTATTTATGTTAGGTTTGTTGTTTTCTTGGTTTTGTTTTTCTATTTCTGGGTTCATGGCATTTATTTGTTTTTTTTCTTTTGTTTTAAATTTTTCTGATTGATAAATATCTATTTTTTTTACTGGACTACTTGCTTCCTGCCTTTGTTCTATTTTTGATGTGTTTTTAATACTATCATTTTGATATTCGTTATATTTTTCTGCATTATTGATTTTATCAATTGCTCTCTCTGTTGATATATCATTTATTTCTACAGATATTTTGTATCTTTCTTTAATGGTTGGAGATTGGTTTTTCTTCTTATCTACTTTTTTATTCTCTATAACTTTTATTTGTTCTGTATTTGACTTTGATGAAACATCTTGTTTGTTTTCTTTGATTTTGACTGTGTTACTTAACTCTTTTAGTTTTATTTGTTCTGTTTCTGGTTTCTGTTCTGTTTGAACTGTATTTTCGGTTGTCTGCTCATGTGTTTGTTGGTCTAGATATTGTTCATCTTCATTCTCATAATCATAGTGACATTCATTATGTTTTTGCTGTGCGCATATGTCAGATGCTACCATCAAACCATTTGGTAAATTATTGTTAAATCTACGAATACCGCAAGCAGATATTGTAAAAATTGTACAAAATAGGACAAATAAATTTGATAGTTTTTGCAATTATCTCCCCGTTTTCCATCAAAAGATTTTGTATTATACCATAAAAAAACTTCATTATGAAATTTTTTATTAATTATTGACGTCTTTTATTTTTATATTTAGTATTTACCATGGCTTACTTGAGAATTTAGATTGTTTGAAAGGCTTATTATGGAAAATGATAATTTAGGTGCTATCCAAGGAAAACAAGATTTTGTCATCGTTGCGCAGTATTTAAAAGATTTGTCTTTTGAAAGTCCGATGACCCCGCAAATATTGTTTACTAAGATCGAAGAAGCCCCAGCAATAGAAATTAATATCGATATTCAAGCAAAAAAAATAGATGAAAATACCTTTGATGTTGCACTGAAGATTCGTGCAAACAATAAATTAAAGGATAAAACTATTTTTTTAATAGAAGTTACATACAATGCAATTGTGAA
>CAUTSU010000041.1:0-4663 GCA_963541105.1 uncultured Alphaproteobacteria bacterium | reverse complement strand
CTTAACTTGCATTTTTTTATTTGTTGTGTATCCTGTGCAGGGTTGCAAGTTAGGCTTTGGTATGCCTGTATTTGTTGTAATTAAACTCAATAATGGAGAGTAAAATGCCAAAATTAAAAACTAAGTCCTCGACAAAGGGGCGATTTGAGTTAACGGCAAGTGGTAAAGTTAAAAGAAAACATGCCAATCATAATCATCAAATGCGTGGACGTTCAAAACGTGCAAATGTTGCTGCGAGAAGTGCAGTAATTGCCGCACCAGAGAATGCAAAACATATAAAATCATGGATGCCTTACGCATCGTAACAGGAGGATTAGAATGGCAAGAGTAAAAGGTGGTGTTGTATCACATGCACGTAAAAGATCTGTTGTTAAACAGGCAAAGGGTTTTTATGATAGAAATCATAGATCGTACCGTATGGCAAGAGAGAGAACTAATAAAGCCATGCAGTATGCTTATAGAGATAGGAGAAAAAATAAGTCTAATTTTAGAAAATTGTGGATATTACGTATAAATGCAGCTGTTCGTATGTATGGGATTACATACTCTCAGTTTATTGGTGGTTTATCAAAAGCAAACATAGAATTAGATAGAAAAGTTCTTGCAAATCTTGCATATAGTAATAGTGAGGCTTTTGCTTTAATTGTATCAAAAGTAAAAGATACTATTTCTAAAAAGTAGTGTTGTTTCTATCACTTCATACAGGGAATTTTTTCTCTGTATGTTACTTCATAAAATTATAAGTAGGGTTATAGATGGATAAAGATAAGATTATTTCTGATATAAGGTCTGCAGAATCTCTTGATGTCTTAAATAAAATTAAAATTTCAATTTTAGGAAAGAATGGTTTTCTAACCAGTGAATTAAGAAATTTATCATCGATTTCTGATATTTCTGAAAGAAAAAATAAAAGTATAAAACTTAATCAAATAAAAGCAGAATTAGAAGAAATAATAAAAAATGTAACTGCTGATTTAGAATTAAAAGAAATAAATCTGAAACTAGAAAATAATAAAATAGATGTTACTTTACCATTTGAAAGTCAAGATATTGGTTTATTACATCCTTTTACCAGAGTAATTGATGAAATCTATGAGATATTTTCATCAATGGGATTTAAGTATGCAAGTGGTCCCCACATAGAAAATGATTTTTATAATTTTACTGCATTAAATATAGATCAAAATCATCCAGCAAGAGATACAAGAGATACTTTTTATATCCAGGATTGTAATAACTTATTAAGGACTGAAACATCTGCAATTCAAATCCGCAGTATGGAAAAACAGAAAGCTCCGATTAAAATATTTGCCCCAGGTGCTGTATTTAGAAATGAATCAGATGCAACGCATTCCCCAATGTTTCATCAATTAGAATGTTTATGGGTTGATGAAAATGTTACAATGAAAGATTTATTATCGGTTTTAACAACGTTTTTAAAGGAATTTTTTACTATACAGAATTTACCAATCAGAATAAGACAACATTATTTTCCATTTACCGAACCATCAATTGAAATAGATGTTAAGTGTGATAAACAAAATGGGCAAATAAAATTAGGTCAAGGTGAAAATTGGATTGAAATTCTTGGTGGTGGAATGGTCCATGAAAATGTTTTAAAGACATGTGGAATAGATCCTGATAAATATCAAGGGTTTGCTTTTGGGACGGGGTTAGAGAGGCTTGCGATGTTGAAATATGGTATGCCTGATGTTCGTGAGTTTTATAATTCAAACATATCTTGGTTGAAGCATTATGGTTTTAAGTATTATGATAATCCGAATTCATCTAATGGATTGAATGGAAATTTATAAGGGTTAGGTATGAAGTTTACTTACAATTGGTTAAAGCGATATTTGGATACAAATGCATCTCCTTGTGAGATTGCTGATAAGCTTAATGTTATAGGTTTAGAAATTGAAAACATTATTGATAAACGCTCTAAGCTTGATGGATTTATCGTTGCAGAGATTGTTGAAGCAAAAAAACATCCAAATGCTGATAGTTTAAAATTATTAATAGTGAATACTGGAAAAGAGAATTTGCAAATTGTATGTGGGGCACCAAATGCCCGTGCTGGGATTAAGGGAATTTTGGCTCTACCTGGGGTTATAATTCCATTAAATAATGAAAAATTAAAAATCAGTAAGATCCGTGGAATAGAATCAAATGGTATGATGTGTGCAGAAGACGAATTATGTTTGAGTGATTTACATGATTCAATTATAGAATTACCAGATACAATAGATGTGAAAGTTGGGGATCCAGCAATAAATGTGTTAGAAAAATTGTACAATATTGATACTATTTTTGATGGAGAAGTTACATCAAATAGATCTGATTATCTAGGGGTAGAGGGTATAGCTTTTGATTTATCTGCTGCAGGTGTTGGAAAATTTATAAAGCATGATATAGAAATTATTAAACCAGAAATCGAAAACCCTATCTCTGTAGTTATAAATGATTATAGTTTATCAAATACTTTTACTGGTATTTATATCAAGAATGTAAGAAATTGTGAATCTCCAAAATGGTTAAAAGATTTGTTAATAAGTGTTGGAATAAATCCAATTAATGCGATTGTGGATATTTCTAATTTTATTTGTTTGGATATGAATAGACCACTTCATATGTTTGATGCTGATAAGATTATTGATAATGTTTTGACAATTCGAAATTCTGTATCTGGGGAAGTTATGGATGCATTAAATGGAAAAACTTATACTCTTTCGGATTCTGATATTGTTGTTTCATCAGGTAAAGATTCAAAAAGTATTGAATCAATTGCTGGTGTTATTGGAGGTATACAATCAAGTATTACAGATAATACAAAAAATGTATTTATTGAATCTGCTTTATTTAATAATATTTCTATTCGTAAAACTGCAACCAGATTAAATATTATTACCGATTCAAAGTATAGATTTGAACGTTTTGTTTCTTCTTCAACTGTACTTTCTGGACTTTACAGAGCTACTAAATTAATAAAAGACATTTGTGGAGGTACAGTATCGGATATTGTAATTGCTGGGGATATTCAAGATAACAGAAAGAATATAATGTATCCTATATCTGATTTTAAGAAACGTATAGGTATGGATTTATCAATAGATAGAATGGAAAGGATATTAACAGATTTAGGTTTTATTGTAAAAATTCAAGGTGATAATTTTGATTTAATCACTCCAGAGCATCGTGGAGATATAAATACAAAATATGATGTAACAGAGGAACTGATTAGAATCTATGGTTATAATAATATCTCAATTGAACCTGTACAAAAGTTTGGCTTAATCAATCAAAATGTATCTGATTTACAAAAAGGTATATCTCTTATAAAACGATCATTGTGCTCTAATGGTATGATGGAAATTTCTTCTATGATGTTTTGTGATAGTAATAAACAGTCGTTGTTTCTTCAACAAGATAAGGGTGTTGTAAATATTTTTAATCCAATTTCATCTGACTTAAATTGTATGAGAGCTTCACTTTTACCGAATTTATTAAACGCTGTATCAAATAATATTGCGTATGGTAATAATAATTTATCGTTATTTGAATGCGGATATGTTTTTGATGGAAATAATCCGGGTGATGAACATTTAAGTGTTGCTGGGATTCGTAGTGGCAATACAATGTTTAAACATTGGTCAAAAAGAGAAAGGCAATATGATGTATTTGATGTTAAAAAAGATTTGTTTACTGTTCTTGAGAGTCTGAACTTTGATACGAAAAAGTTAACAATTACTTCTGATAGTAATTTATTACCTAAATATTTAAATCAGTTTAAATCTGGTATAATTACATATAAGAAAAAGATTATAGGTTGTTTTGGCGAAATTCATCCATTAGTTTTAAAGGAGTATGAAATAAAGAATTCTTCAGTTGTATGTTTTGAAATAGATTTTTCACAACTACCGGGAATTTCGTATAATAAAACAACAACAAAAGGAAAATTTATAGTTAACAATTTTCAACAAATTAGTCGTGATTTGTCTTTTGTTTTTGATAAAAAAATAAAATCATCAGAAATTATTAATTGTATTAAAAAAGTTAATAATGATTTGATAAAAAATGTTTATATATTTGATGTATATGAAAATTCTGATTCACTTGGAGTTGATAAAAAATCTATTGCTATAACATTAAACTTACAGCCGATTGACAAAACTTTGACTGATAATGAAATTAATCAGATCATGCAAAATACTATTGATGAAGTAAAGAAAACTTTAAATGGTATTTTGTTGAAGGATTTTTGTAAGTCTTAATGTGTCATAAGTAAATAAACAATTTTTATTAAAAATACTGTCGTCTTTAAATATTGAGTGATATAGCATTTGAGTACTTTCATAAAAATTAAATCCATTTTCATCAGTATTATTTGATACAATATCTAATTTAAACTTATTTTCTAAGTTATTAGTGTGTGTGAAATCTAATATTGTGTTTATGTCTGTAATTTTTGTTTTAAAAGTATCGTTTTTGGTAAATTCTTCTGTTTTTATATTATATATTTTATATCCAGAAAGTTTTTGTAAAAAACTTATTATTTGATCTGTAGTTTTGATATTATTTCTATTTATTGTTAGTTTAATTAAATATGTTTTATTATCTACTGCATCAAGTATTAATTTTAACATTTCATGTGATGTATCGATGA
>CAUTSU010000040.1:0-4692 GCA_963541105.1 uncultured Alphaproteobacteria bacterium | reverse complement strand
TAAATAGAATAGCTGCAAATATAATTGTACACTCTGAAGTTTATCAATCGTTACTTAAAAAATTAACAGAGTAGTATTTATCATAGGCTTTGGAATGAATATTTTTTCTAAACTTGTTTTGTTTATTGATAAGTTTGTCTCTGACTTATTATCATTTAATTTGTATGCAGGTTCTTTCTTTATATCCAGTGTTATTTTTTTACTGATTTGTATTACCTACTTATACTTACGTTTCAGAAACTTAAATGATAATAAAATTGTTGCTTTATCACATTCAATTAATAGTGGAGTATGGGAATTTTTAAAAAAAATAAGTTTGCTTATCATTCCTATATCTTCAATAGTTATGTTTTTGCTATATGAAATATTTGGTTTAAGTATGTCTATATCTTTTGTTGTGGGAATATTTGTATCATATACCTCAATATTAATAAGCTTAAAATCTGCACATAAAGGTGCGGGAAGAACAGTTCTGTTTGCAAAAACAGGAGAAATAAAGTCCTTTTCAATAACATTCATTAGTGGAATTATATCCGGTTTTGCTTTTGCTTCTCTATCTTTGATGGGAATTTCATTTCTTATGTATAATATTAATAACAATTTAGATATTTTAAATAATATAATTGGTTTTGCTTTTGGTTCTGCTTTTATTACTTTCATTATTCGGACAATTGGCAGTATATATGCAAAAAGTGCTGATATAAGTTCGTATCTATTAAAGAAAATGTATCAAGATAAAAATTTAAACATATCATACATTGCTGATAACATTGGGGATAATATAAATAACATTGCAGGGTTAGGCATGGATATTATGGATTCAAGTATCACTGCAATTGTATCAGGTATTATTTTAGCATCAATTATACCTGTTGTTAATATTTCCAGATATATTGGTATTAGTATAACACGTGGTGAATTGATTTTGCTTCCTGTTATTATATCTATTATAGGATTACTTTCATCGTTTTTGGGTGTTGTGTTTTGGCCCTTAATAAAAAAAGATAAACCTGAAAATATATTAGGTAGTATAAATACAATTATTGTATGTTTGTTTTCAATTATTTCTTTTTCGTTATTATATTTTCTTTCTTATCCATTGAATTTATTTATTCCAATTTTTTGTGGTGCTTTATTGAGTGTTATTATTTCTAAATTTGTCGAAATATATACAAAAGGTTCGTTTATTAATTATATATTAAAATATTCAGTACGTGGTGCTGCTGGTAATATAATGGCTGGTTTATATCAAGCGTGTTTATTAGTTGTCTTGCTTTTATTTGTGCTAGTTATGGCTATCTATGTTTCTTATACTTTTTCTGGTATATATGGTTTATCACTTGCCTCAATAGGATTAATATCAAATTTTGCATTTATATTAACAATTGGATCATCAGGTCCAATTTGTGATAACGCACATAGTATTTCAGTTATGTCAGCTCAAAGTCCTAAAATTAATAAAGTTACTGCTAATTTGGATATGATGGGTAACACCAGTGCAGTTATAACAAAAATATTAAATATTTCTGTATCTATATTAACGATGTTATCTTTGTTTATAGTATATAAACAAGAAGTAGAATTTTATTATAAATCACGTTTACTTATGGATATTACGAATATTAATATTCTAATTGGTTTATTAATTGGTATATCAATTATTGTGTTTGCAATATTTTATATAACTGGATCGATTGATAAAATGATTAACTCTATGCTTGATTACTATATCAAATATAAGTGTAAAAAAGTACAGATTAGTAATAACAAAGGTCTCATTATACGCTTATTTAAAAGAATTTCTAAAAAATTTTTAGATAAATATAATAAATTAAATAGCGTGTGTATTTCCAATTATCACTTTGATGTTGATTCTGTTAAATATTTTATAAATTTATTCATAAATAAATCTATTAAATGTTTGTTTGTGCCTATTTTATTTATAATTTGTGTCCCGATTATTACCTTTTTAATGGGTGCGGAATTAATAATAGGTATGATGCTTGGTAGTTTTTTATTTGGATTAGGGTTGTCATTATTAATGTATAATTCTGGTGTTTTATGGGATAATGCAAAAAAAGAAAATTATATACAAAAGCTTATTAAAAAGAATACCAAATCCGATCAAGATGCAATTCTTGCAGGTGATATAGTAGGGGATTATTTTAAAGATGCTTTAGGTCCGTTTATCAATATTACTGTTAAATTAATTTTTATAATAGCTTTACTAATCGTACCATTAACGAAGCATATTCTTTTATAAAAATTATGTAAATATTTCTATACTACCATCGTATGTTATCGCCATTGTATGTTCCCATTGAGCAGATAATTTTCCATCAGCTGTATATGCTGTCCAGTCGTTTTCTTTATCCATAACCGCTTCATAAACCCCTTCATTAATCATTGGTTCAATTGTAAAAACCATGCCTTTTTTCAACATTACATCTGGAGAGTCCGTATTTACATAGTGGTAGATATATGGGTCATCATGAAAAACTGTTCCTATACCATGTCCTACAAAATCTCTTACAACTGAATACCCTTTCCCTTTTGCATACGGTTCAATTGCCTTTCCTATATCGGAAACAAAACATCCATCATAAAGTGCATCAATTCCTAAATATAAACATTGTTTTGTAACATCAATTAATCTTTGAGCATTTTTTGATATTTTACCAACTCCAAACATTCTTGAAGAGTCTCCATAATATCCATCTTTAATTACAGTTACATCTATGTTTATAATATCCCCCTCTTTAAGAATTACTGATTCAGATGGTATACCATGACATATTTCATCATTGACAGATGTACATATAGATTTTGGGTATCCCATATACCCAAGTGGGGCAGAAAGAGCATCATGCTTTATTGTAAATTCATGGCATAGATTATTTAATTTTTCGGTTGATACACCAGGTACTACAAATTGAGTAATGTAATCTAAAAGATCATGAGCTAGTTTACCGGCAACACGTAGTTTTTTAAAATCATCTTCAGTATATAATTTTATCATTAATAGCTTTCTTTTAAAAAAATATGAAATTATATTTTATATACATCCCTGTGAGGGATGCTATAATAAAATCAGTATAATGTCTATAATTTTATGAGGGATAAATGACTATTACAATTTGTATCGATGATATCAATAGGCGTATAAATAAATTAAACAAGGATGATATATTACTAATAGAAAAATATTTAATAGAAAATAACTTAGCATCAGATAAAGATGATGCTGTAACAATAAAAGAAAAACTATCCAATCCTCCTGTTTTAAATTCATCAGAATTTGCAAGTGAAGTTATATATGTGATATTAGCAAGTGGTTTTTCTCAAAAAACTGCAAAGAAAAAATATTTTGAAATAATGAATTACATCAATAATTTAAATGATAAAAAAATAGAATTATCTGATTTATTAACTATTTTTAACAATAAAAATAAAATGTCCGCTATTATGAATATCTGGAAGAATAAAGATATGTTAACTAGAGATTATTATCAATTAAATGATGATAAAAATAGGATGAAATTTTTATTAAAGCTTCCTTTTATTGGTCCGATTACACAAAATCACATTGCACGTAATCTGGGAATAAACACCGTGAAACCAGATATATGGATTGTTAGATTATCAAATTCTTGTGGTTATACATCTTACCACGATATGTTTGATGAATTGAGTAAGTTAACTGAATATCCAATTGGTTATCTTGACGTTATTTTATGGAAAGCATGTCAAATTGGAATTATAAGATTTGATAAGTAATATAAAAGGTTTGATATAGTACTTTTTTTAATATATAATTCATAAGGATGAAGAAAAAGAGTATCTTTTTATATATTTTTTTTGCATTTATGTTAGATTTGACAGTAATGCATGGTTTCTTGTTCGTAAGTCTATTTGCAAGTGAAAGAAAGATTCACATATATTCTCCAAATAATATTAAAATGAGTAACTCTTATGTTGCTGTGCTAAACTCATCATCGAATAGTAAAAAAAGTAGATCTGAAGAAGGGGAATGTGTTGGATATTTTATTAAAGCACTTGATAGAGGATGTTATAACAATACCAACTCAAGGATCGGAGTGTATGCAGATTGTGCTGGATACTCGTCAACGGAATTATTTGATGTTATAGATGCGAATTTTGCTTATGTTGTTCCTTATTCTGAGTCTTCTAATATTTATTCTAAATGTAAAAATTATAAATCTGTTGCAATATCTCAATTTTTACGACAAAAAGATATAATTGAAAAGGCAGCAAGAAAAACAAATCCAGAATGTTTAAAAGCAAAAAACGATTTAGACAGTGCAAAAAAATGTTATACTGCGGTTATGGCTTCTTCTGGGTCTTTTTTAGATTCCCTTCCTGAATGTGATACTGTAGTTGGCAGAAAAATTAGAAATGCTGGAAAGTATGGTTATTCAGATTTAACAGCCGTGTCTTTGAATATTGCATCTGGGCAATTAACTGATAAGCGTCCAAACTGGCGGGAAGCAGTTGAGCGAGTTTTTGCCGGTTATATGATGCAGGCACAAACAATATGCGAAGAAGAAACATTTTCAAATTTAGGTGTTAATAAGTTTACTCCAGATAATCAAAATAATTTTATAAAAGATTATTTGAGTAAATCTCTTTATGGTGGCAATAATGCTATGAATGCTGATGCTACTAATTCAT
>CAUTSU010000039.1:0-4814 GCA_963541105.1 uncultured Alphaproteobacteria bacterium | reverse complement strand
AATAAAGATACCAGAGACCCAAATAACAATGCACATAAGACATATACTTTAAATGAGAAGTCAAAATTAAAGATAAGACTTGTAATAAATAAAGAGGATACAGGAAGTACAACTTTCTCAAATGGGAAATGTGCATGTCCACGCTTTAATTTAATTACTTGATACAATCTTGACGTTGTAATATAAATTAAACCACCTAATAGATAAGCAAACAAAAATATATCCAAATAAAAATTTTCATCTTTTTTATACTCAAGGATTCCAAAATACATTGGGATAACAGAGGACAAGGACAATAGCATTAATATACTATTCATAAAACTAAAATTCCAACTTTTCTTTTCAAAGTACTTTATTAACCAAAAGCCACAAACAGTCATCAGAGCCCCAAAAAAAACACCAATTACAGTATCATCGACCCCAATTCTGCGAGCTATTCCAATTGATGCACCAATTGCGATAGTACAAACCGCACATGCAGGATTCATTACAAGAGCTCCTATTTTTAATACATTTAAGAGTATCATTGAAAAATGTTCAAATCAAGAATATATTAAGACAATGAAATTAAGTGAAATATTTAAATTAAGTACTTCTAAAGATAATTGTATAACGGACAGAAATGTTTATGGATTATCTTTTATATCAAACCAGATTAATAACGATTATATATTTGTTGCAGTAAATGGCAAATATAATGATGGTATAAACTATGTAAATAATGCTATCTCAAACGGAGCTTGTGCAATAGTATGTGATAAGAAATCTAATATAACAGATGATATTATAGATATTTGTAATCAAAAACATGTTCCTTTATTCATTGTAGAAAATGCGGAAATAGAAGCATCAAAAATTGCAAAATTATTGTATCCAAAAGAACCAAAAAATATTTACGCCATCACTGGAACAAATGGAAAAACAACAATTGCTGATTTTACGGAACAATTATTAAACTCAGTCGGGATTACAGATACAGCCACAATTGGTACAATGGGTGTTAGATCAACAAATAAAAAATATTTGAAAGTTATTAATGAAGTTAACAAAATGATTGGAATAAATCCACTTACGACACAGGATACTATTACAAATCACAAAATTATTCATATGCTTGCATGTGCTGGAATAGATTATTTAATAATGGAAGCTTCAAGTGATGGGATATTAAGGCATAGATTAGATAATATTAGTTTTGGTGCTTGTGGAATTTCAAATTTATCAGAAGACCATCTAATAACACATGAAACAATAGAAAATTATTTTTTTGCAAAAATGCAATTATTTAATAAGTTACAGAATGAAGGTAGTGCAATTTTTAATACAGATGATCAATATTCAGACAAATTTAGAAAATATATAAATGAATTAAATAAATTAAAAAAAATTAATATTATTGAGTATGGAGAGAATGTAGAACGTATTCAAAATAGTATTAAGTTAGAAAATTGTATTTATAAAAACAATTCTTACAATATTACTCTAAATATATTTGGAACATTGTACAAAACAAAATTAAATTTATTGGGTAAATTTCAAGTTTATAATGCATTAAATGCACTTGCGTTTGTTTTATCAGATAAAAATATTAATATTCAAAAAGCAGTCAATGCAATTAATAATCTAAAAACAGTTAATGGACGTATGGAAAAAGTTGCAACAACGAAAACAGGAGCAGATGTATATGTCGATTATGCACATAATTCTGAAGCATTAAGAAATGCATTATTACAACTAAGACCAATAACAAAAAATAGATTAATATCTGTATCTGGTATCAGTTCTGGAAAAGCAGAACAACGATATTATACTGCACATGTTGCAGGTACTTTTGCAGATATTGTTATATTTACCTATTTATCCCCAAGATTTGAAGATGTTGATACAATGATTGAAAAGCAACAAAAACTTTATCCAAAAGGAATTCATGGTGGAAAAACCAGATATGATGCAATAAAAAAAGCAATAAATCTTTCAGAAAAAGGGGATGTAATCTTAATAAATGGACAAGGTCATGAAAAGTTTATAATTGAATATGGAAAAGAAATACCTTTTTATGATCCCGATGTCGTTAAACAAATAATATCAGAACAAAATTAAACCTTTTCAATATCAAAAGAACTACCATATGATAAATTTATACATAATGTCTGTTCTTTTATATAATCTGAATAAAGCTCGATTGCTTTTACTAAGTCAGTATTATTTGAATCAAAAGTAATATCAATTCGATCAGATACGTTTAAATTTTTATTTTTTCGCATCTCTTGTACTGTACGTATAAAGTCTCTTGCTATACCATCAAATCTTAATTCTTCTGATATTTCTGTATTAATTATAATAATAGCCGAATTATCAGGTAAAGCTTTCCCTTTTACATTATCTTTTATGTTTAGTCTCTCTTCAAATTCACCATCAAATAAAACTTCACCAGAAATAAAACATTCTTTACCTGTTATATTATATTGATTATTTTTAGCAGCAGAAGTAATAAGAGGTAATTTTTTACCTAATCTTTTGCCAACAATTGGAGTATAAACATATAAAAATTTATCTGCATATTTTGAAATATCTGTCTCATACACAACATTTTTTATATTAGTTTCTGATTTTATAATGTTATCATATTTTGACAAGTCATTAAGGTATCCTACTATTTTAATTTCTGACAAAGGTTGACGTATTTTTATACCTTCCTCTTCTCTTAAATTCTTTGCAAGACTACAAATATTTTTTACAAGATCCATATTATTTTCAAGTTTAGTGTCACATAAATTTTCTAAAAAATTTAAACTTGGATAGTTTTCTAAGTGTACAGAAGTCAATCCAGTTAAATTTTTAAAAATAAATTCTGTAGTAAATGGCATTATTGGAGCAATAATTTTACATAGATTAACTAGAACAGTATATAAGATATTAAATGCCATCTTTTGATCAGATATATTTCCATCAGTACCCCAAAAGCGTACTCGATTTAACCTTATGTACCAATTATTTAAAATTTCTAAAAACTGTTCAACTTGCTTACAAGCAACTGCAATTTCATAATTATTCAATTGAATTTGTACATTTTTTGCTAATTTATATAGTTTAAGTAAAATATATAAATCAAGAGGATTCTTAATATTATCCAAATTACCGTTATCTAATAAAACAGCCTGTATCCCATCAGCATTAGCATACAAAGTAAAGAAATGGTATGCATTATAAAGTGGAACTTGTGCTAATCTTGATGATTTATTAACAACACTACCATCTTTATCTATTTCTACTTTTTCACCCTTTAAGACAGGAGAAGACATAAGAAACCAACGAAGAGCATCTGAACCAACAGTATCAAACATTAACTTTGGATCTGGATAATTTTTTAATCGTTTTGATAATTTCTGATTATTACCCCCCATAACATGACCAGTACATATACAATTTTTAAATGCAGGTTTACCTTTTAACCCAGATGATAATGCAATTAATGTATAAAACCAACCACGTGTTTGATCAATCGCCTCTATTATAAAATCTGCAGGAAAATGTTTTTCAAACCAATCTCTATTTTCAAATGGATAATGTATTTGTGCATATGGCATTGACCCACTTTCAAACCAACAATCAAAGACATCTTCAACACGTCTCATTTTTGATTTTCCTGTTGGATCTTTTGGATTTGGATAAATAACTTCATCAATAAAAGGACGATGCAAATCTGTTATTTTCTTACCACATCTCTCCTCTATCTCAGCAATACTACCCAAAACTTCCACAAACGGATATTTAGGATCATCAGATTTCCACACAGGAATCGGAGCACCCCAGAAACGATTACGTGATATACTCCAATCACGTATGCCTTCCAACCATTTACCCATCCTACCACTTTTTAAGTGTGATGGAATCCAATTTATATTTTGATTTGAATTAATCATAACATCTTTAAAAGCAGTAACCTTCACATACCAAGATGTCATCACTTTATAAATTAATGGTGTATCTGTTCTCCAACAATGTGGATAAGAATGTTTATAAGCTTCTTTTCTGAATAATTTACCATTGCTTTTTAATAAATCAATTATATCTTCATTTGCATCAAATACATTTTGTCCTTTAAAATCTGTTATATCATCTGTAAAACTTCCACGTTCATCAACAGGGCAAATTATCGGAAAATCGATATTATTCAGTCTACCATATTCACGACATATATTGAAATCATCTTCACCGAAAGCAGGTGCTATATGGACTATTCCAGTTCCATCCGTATCAGACACAAAATCACCATGTAAAATATGAAATGCTTTTGCATTTTTTAAATTTTCTTTATATAAAGAATTTTCTGATAAATATGTAAATAAAGGTTTATATTCTAAACCAATTAAATCAGATCCTTTTAATATTTTTATTTGATCGAAATTTTGTAGTTGCTGTTTATATTTATTAACTGCACTTTGCCCAATAATATACTTTTTGTTATTTCTAGGGTCTAAAAACAAAACATAATTTAAGTTTTTATTTACTGCTAACATTTCGTTTGATGGCAGAGTCCATGGTGTTGTA
The DNA here is from genome assembly GCA_963541105.1 of uncultured Alphaproteobacteria bacterium. Classification (GTDB taxonomy): domain Bacteria; phylum Pseudomonadota; class Alphaproteobacteria; order Rs-D84; family CASDRH01; genus CAUTVF01. The sequence continues at coordinate 263 of CAUTSU010000039.1, read as the reverse complement.
GTCCACGCTAAAATATAAGCACTATCTAAATCAGAAGAATTATTATTTAATTCAAAAGCAACAGTTAATGCAGGGTCAACCCTATCTGCATATGCTTGATTCACTTCAAAATTGGATACTGTTGACTCTGCTTTCCACGAATATGGAGATATACGATAATCTTCAAATATTAAACCTTTATCATACAATTGTTTAAAATTATTAATAACAGATTCCATATATGACAAATCCATTGTTTTATAGTCATTTTTATAATCAACCCA
>CAUTSU010000038.1:0-4854 GCA_963541105.1 uncultured Alphaproteobacteria bacterium | reverse complement strand
CTTCTATTGCTTTATTAAGTTTCTTTGTTTTTCCTAATGGATCTGTATTTTTCGTTGATGCAAAATTTTTCAAAATCGGCTGCAAATCTTTCAGTTTTTTTTCTTCTTTACCAAGTTCTAAATTAATCTTACCATACTCTGTATCTGCGGCATTCTTTAACTGGTTTTGCTTTGCCAAGTCTTCATCATATTTATCTATAATGGTATCTAAATCAGATAATTTCTTATATGCTTTTTTATAATCATTAATTGAATTATCAACAATTTTAAGCCCTGCTAGCCCTTTCAACTCTTCTTCAACCTGTTCACCATCATTCTTATCTAAAGCAGATTTTAAATTTTCCTGTATATTTTTTATCTTCTCTTTATCTGCAGTCATAAATTCCTTTTTGATAGGAAGAGAATCCAATAAAGAAGATTTTTTCTTTATATCTTTGGCATTACTCCCATGTCCTTTATTTTTTGGATATTTGACTCCAGTAGCTTTTTTACTACCACCAGTACTTGCACATCCATTAAGGAACAAACCTATTAATAACAAAGGCATACAAATTTTTTTAAGAAACATAATATCTCCAACTATATTACAAAACAGTCGTATTTTATCAGAATAAATAAAAAATTCAATAAAGCTTATTCTTCTGAAATAAAGCCATTAGATTGAAGATTCCAAAGATTAGCATATTCACCATTTTTTCTAAGCAATGATAAATGATTTCCCACTTCTACAATTTTACCATTTTTCATAACAACGATCCTATCCATATTCCTAAGTGTTGATAAACGATGTGCTATTACTATAGTTGTTTTACCTTTTAACAGATTCAATAATTTATCTTGTATAAATGTTTCGGTTTTAGAATCTAATGCAGATGTTGCTTCATCAAGAATAACTATTTTTGAATTTTTAAGCAAAGATCTTGCAATCGAAATTCTTTGTTTTTGTCCACCGGATAATTTGATACCCCTCTCCCCCACAATGGTATCATATTTTTCTGGCAATTTAGTAATGAATTCATCAGCTTGAGCCTGTTTTGAACACCTAATTACATCTTCATATTTTGCATTTGGAAGAGCATAAGCAATATTATCATAAATTGTTCTGTTAAACATTGATATATCTTGTGCAACAAAACTGATATGCTTCCGAAGTGAACTTTGTGTTATACCATTGATATCTTGATTATCAATTAAAATTTGACCATTATCCACATCATAAAAACGAAGTAATAGATTAACAAGTGTTGTTTTTCCAGCCCCTGATGGTCCAACCACACCAATTTTTTCACCAGATTTTATTTTTAAACTAAAATCCTTAATAACAAATTTTTCTTTGTATTTAAAATAAACATTTTTAAACTCTATTTCACCAATATCTACATTTAAAGGTTTTGCATCTTTCCTATCTTTAACCGTTATTGGAACCAAAATATCCTTTATTCCAACATTTACCGATACTATTCTACTTATTAACGATGTTAATGATTCAGTTAATCTAAATAGATTATGATTTATCATCCCAAAAGATGTAAAAAAGTATGCAATATCCGATAATTTTATCTCCTCCTGTTGATATAATTTTAAACTTAGACATAAAGTTAAGAAAAATATCATTACACCAAATAAATCTTGTGGTATCCACATTCTTCTATGTACAAATATAACACTTTGATGTAATTTGACATTTTTATTTACATAATTATTAAGTTCCTTTTCTTCGTTCTTATTTTCAGAAAATATTTTAACATTTAGAAAATTAACAAAAGTATCAATAATTTTTCCTGCCATTTCTGATTTTGCTTTTGAATGTTCTTTTTCACATAATTTAATTTTCTTTATTTTAAGTAATCCCCAACCAATATGAAAAAAGATCCAACAGAAAAATATCACTGATAATTTTATATTTATACTGATAATAATTAATGAATTTGCTACAAACATTACAACAAATGACACGACTATGAATAAAAAATCCATAATCACAAAAAATAAATTTGAAACATCTGTAATTTTTTGATACAACTTGCCACTACTATTATCAGAGATATATTGTAGTGAATTACTGTGAACATAATTAGTTAGACTTTCTATGATATATTCCCTAATTGGTAATATATATTCTGTTTTAATAAAACTCACTATAACATTTAACCCAATTAAAAAAACATCAAAACATGAAAAAAATACAATTGTTGGAAAAACATAAGCAAATATTTCCGATTTATTTCCAGTAAATGTTTCAATTTTTCCAATAACACTTTTTGAAAATAACGGTCCTAATACAGAATATCCAATGAAAATCAAAAAGGTTAAAAATACAAATGAACTATATGCAAACCAAATCGGTTTAACAAAATGTAAAAATAATTTTAAAAATGTATTAGGTACATTATCAGGATCAATAATATAATGCTTGGTTAAATTCAAATTTTTCATAGATTCGAGTTTGTATTATATTTTAAATTATATGTCAATAGTATTAGTTTATACTTGACTGCAATAGGGGGGGGTATACTATACGCTAAAAGCAGAAAAAATGAGGGTATTATGTCAAAAGTTATAACTATGATCCCTGCCAGATTGGCAGCAACACGTTTTCCAAATAAACCTTTGATTGATATAAATGGGAAGACATTAATTAGGCGTGTTTACGAAAATTGCCGTAAATATTTACCAGGAGATATTGTCATTGCCGCAGGAGATCAAGCAATTGTTGATGAATGTAATAAATTTGGGGCAAATGCAATATTAACTAACCCCAAACTTCCAAGTGGTACAGATCGAATAATTGCAGCATTAAAACAAATTGATCCAAGTGGAACAAAATATGACATAGTTGTAAATTTTCAAGGTGATGGTTTAAACATTGATCCAAGGACAAATTTACCTTTAATTGAAATGATAGAAAGAACAAACTGTGATGTTGCGACCTGTGGAATGATTATGAAAAGTGAAGAAGAAATTAATAATCCAAATAATGTAAAAATTGTAATGGGATTAAAAAATGGAGAAGATGAAGGACGTTGTTTGTATTTTACACGTGCCGTTGCACCATATATCAGAAACCCTGAAAAATGCGAAAATAAAGATTATTATTGGCATCTTGGAATTTATGTTTTTAAAGCAAGTTCTCTATTACGCTTTGGGCAATATCCAGTTGGAATTTTAGAAGACAGAGAAGGATTGGAACAATTAAGAATGTTAGAAAATGGGATGTATATTCGTGCAAAACTAGTTGGAGATGTAAGGTTGGTTAAAGAAGCTCCACCAGATATTAATACACCAGAAGAATACAAAGAAGCAATTAAATGGATTAAAGATTAAAAACATATTTAGGTAATATTTTTATAAACATTTTTAATTAAGAATGAGAATAATGAATGACAGAAAAAGTTAAACCAATAATTAAAAATATTTTTTGGGATGTTGATGGGGTGCTTGCAAATTTAAACTTTGCATACTTCAACTTTTTAAAAAATCATAAAAATTATAAAGATAAATATGGAAGTATTGAGTGGGAAGATTTACCAAAAGTATTACCAATTGTCCCAAAATATGGAGCATTAGAATTAAAAACTCATCCAGAAATGGGGAAAGAAATGGATTATGATTTCTGTCATAGCCCTGAATTTTTTAATAATCGTCCATTATACCCAGGAGTCATAGAAACATTAAAAGAACTAAATAAAATGGGTTACAGACAATTTACTATGTCTGCAACTTTTAACATAGAAACAAAAAGAAAATTATTAAATGATTTATTTAAAGATGTTTTAGATTTTCTAGTAATCGAAGTTGTAGAGCATGGTAAGTTTATGCACGATACAGCAAAAGAAGATATGTTAAAATATTGCTTTGATAAGTATGGACTGAAAGCAGAAGAAACAGTGTTGGTTGATGATAGAATTTACAATCAACATGCAATCATAAATGTTGGAGGACATCCTGTTCGTTATCGCTGTGAGTTCACAACTGATTTACCAGAGGATATGAAATGGATTCCAGAAGTTCATTCTTTAGAAGAATTTAAAACTTGGTTAAAAACAGAAACAGTTTTTAATTAAAATTAAATAAAATGATAAAAAAAAACCTCCTTAATTTTTGGAGGTTTTTTATTATGATATAACTTGTATTCAATTGCTAAAATTCAATTCTAAATCCAATATTAATTAGGTATGGGTCCATCTTTGCTTCTAAAATATTCATTGATATAATATCGCTTATAGTAACTCCAGAAATTTTATCTATTTGTGTTAATCTATAATCTTTTAAAGTAGATACTTTTCCTAAAGACATTTTTTTTATTCCAATATCAAGAAAAGTATTCTTATAGATTTCAGAATACATTCCAATACTTACCATAGTTGCACGTCTATATATAACTTTTTTATCAACTAATCCTTCTAAGATATATCTATAACTATTATCTTCAATATTAACCATAAACTCATTTAACTCATTATTAACCACTCCAAGTCCAGCACCAAAATAAATCCAAGCACGCTTTAACTTTAAATCAACATAACTGCTTAACATATTAATCTGTTGTTTGAAATTCATTGATACTACACGTGTCTGAGAAGTATATCCATTAATATATGAAGTATTAATCCCTTTTTCGTTTTTATGACTTTGCAATTTAATATTTGCATAAGATCTAGATAGTTCAAATCTAAAATTATTATTTGTACGTATACCAATTGAAAAATAAGGATATTTAATAATCTTATTTGATGACATTACAGAATACAAACCAGATCTTTTACCATTTGGTAAAAAATCATATGCTTGAGAAAAAGAAGAAGATAAAGTTGGTAATTCTTTTCCAAAAAAATAAGGTTCATGTAAATTTAA
>CAUTSU010000037.1:0-4858 GCA_963541105.1 uncultured Alphaproteobacteria bacterium | reverse complement strand
ATAATGTTTAAATTCCACAAACCATTTGATAAAGATTTTCCAGCATTTGACAAACCCAAATATCCCGGGAAAGCATCAGGTATAATCGTTAAAATATTAAAAATTATTTCAGGTTGAGTATTCTTCATTGATTACAATTTCTTTACTATCATTATTTATTCTTAAAACAGCATTATCAGTTAATGGAATCATTAACTCTTCATTTTCAGTATTTTTAAAAATTAAAATATTACTTGCACCATAATTTATGACGGATACAACTTTACCAATCTCTTTTTTATCCAAATTAATAACAGAAAAATTAAGATACAAACTACTAAGTTCAGAATTTAAAGGGTTCTTTAATTTTTTTCTACACCGCTTCTTTATTTTATTTAACATAGATTAATTATAAAATTGAGAATAAACTAATCAAGCATAAATAAAAAAGGTGGATTTATTATATCCACCTAACTAAAATTAATTAAATACCGTTAAACGTTAAAGTTATATTTTAACCCTATTAAAATCCCATCAACACATTTAATTACGTCTTTTATGTCTTTTGTTTTGTCTTCAGGCTTTTTTATCTCGTGGGATATAAAAAAAGTACTTACTTCAAACTTTTTTAAAATTCCTGTCTTACTTCTGAAATACAATCCAAATTTTTTAACTAAGGTACTATTTTTATCTGTATCTTTTTCATGTATATCTGTATAACCAGAACCAAAATCTCCATACAACAAAATTTCTTTTTTTAGTTTAGCTTGTCCAATTCCAATTGATGCAATAAAGCCAACATCATATTTTGGATCACTGTATAATCGTAAATAATTATCAAACATTAAACTTTTATCAGAAAAGTTAAATTTTAATTCTCCACCACTTTTGTACCCACCATTACCATAAAACAATTTTATTTTTGATCCACCGGAGTGTGTTACATCAAACTCATTGATACCTCCTGAAATACCAACACTATAAAAATTATTTATATTTGTCCTTACTCCAAAATCTAGCATGTAAGATATAGAATCTTTTGTTTTTTCATAAAAACCAGAAGAAAACCCTTCATCCTCAACATCTTTACTATAAATCATATTACCTGTACCTCCATATAAACCGATATAAAAACTAGGATTTTTATCTTTATTTTGGGACAGAACATTATCCTCATTATTTGCAAATATAATATTTGAAAAACACATAATACTAAAAAGAACGATTAAACCTTTTACCACGTTTACGACTCCTTAATTAAGTTAATACCTGTGTGAGTCTACCCCCCCCGCAATTTGTCAAGAATTTTAAAAATAAAAAACAGACCAAAAGGTCTGTTAAATTTAAAATTAAAATAGTAAATAAATTCAAGAATCTAATTATTCATTTGTACTGACAGTTTCACTTACAACTTCAGATTCTGTACTCAATTTTGCTTCATTTTCAGCTTTTGCTTTTATTTCAGCTTCTCTTGCTTCCGCAAGTTTTTGAGCTTTTTCAGCCGCACGAGCGACAGCTTTTTTCTTTGGAGCACTCTGTTTTGGCTTTTCAGTAATAACAGGTTTAGCAATTAAACCAGCATTTGATAAAAACAAAGCAACTCTGTCAGTTGGTTGTGCACCAACACTTAACCAATATTTCACACGTTCTATATTCAAAGCAACACGTTTTTCATCATCTTTTGATAATATTGGTTGATAAGTACCTATTTTCTCAATATACCTCCCATCACGTGGAAAACGAGAATCAGTTGCAACAATATGAAAAAATGGACGCTTTTTTGCACCATGTCTTGATAATCTAATTTTAATCATGCTATTTCCTTTTTATAAATTAACAAGAGCAACACCGATATAAAATGAAAATCATCTTATATCGTTAACCCTCAGGCCATTGTTATCTTTTAAAAACTTAAATTGGATAGCAAGTGCTCTGTCACTCAGTCTATATAACACATAAAGAAAAGTCAACACTAGAAAAAAGAGGAAGAATAAATAAGGGGTAAGAGGAGATAATGGGAAAAACTTACCAAAGCTTATCATTCTTCCACAGAAAAATTACACATAAAAATAACAAGAACCTACGATTAAGATTCTTCTGAATCTGTATCATTCAAGTCCAAAGCTGGATTTTCCTGAATATTATTATCAGTAAAAATCTCACCCCTTATCTCACGTTCTACTTCAAGAAGTGTCTCATCTTCTGATTGATCCGATGCTATAGGGACATTTACTTGGTTATTTAAAATCAATTCTTCTTTCAGTTCTTCAGAATTAATTTTATCAGCTTCCATTTCAAGTATAGCAACAACTGTATTTTTATTATCAGCCTTATCAATTGTAGGTTTCGAACCAGCAAATAAATCTTTTGCACGTTGAGCACACAACATAACCAACTCAAAATGGTCACGAACCTTACTTACTATGCTTTCTACTGTATTTTTTGACAATGTATATCTCCTAATTTAAAATCTGTGATTGATTACAAAATCTATCTGCTATATATATAGAAATATTTGATTTATAAAGCAAGTATTTTTTAATAAAGATATTTAAAAAAAATTGGCAATAAATAATTATGCAAGAAAAATTATCTCAAATTAATATTATTACATTTGGATGTAGATTAAATGCTTTAGAAAGTGAAATTATTCGCAAATATGCAGTTACTGCAGGATTAGAAAAATTTAACAATATATTTATATTTAACACATGTGCAGTAACTGCAGAAGCAGAAAGACAAGTTGCACAATCAGTTAGAAAATACAAAAGAAATTACCCAGATTCTATAATCATTTTAGCTGGCTGCAGTGCCAATGCGTCTTCTGATAAATATATCAATATGAATGAAGTGGATTTTGTTATTGGAAATAAAGAAAAAGTTTCATTAAAAACTTACCAAGATATTTATACTTTATTAAAAAATGGATATGGTAATGCAATAAAAAAAAGCAAAACATTCCTTAGTAATTTAAAAAATACAACTTTTTCAACAATTGATGATTTAGATTTAACTGTTGAAAATTTTACAGATAGAACACGGGCATTTATTCAAATACAACAAGGATGTAAAAATAGATGTACATTTTGTATAGTATCTATTTTACGTGGTAATAGTGTATCATTTCCAATTGAAAAAATATTTGATCAAGTAAAAACAGTTGTTAAAAATGGATATAAAGAAATCATTTTAACTGGCGTTGATATTGCAAGTTATGGTGATAAAACTATGGATTCATTACCACTTGCTAAATTATTAAAAGAAATATCTATGAAATTTCCAACTATTAAAAGAATTAGGTTGTCTTCATTGGATCCTGCATATAATTATAATGAACTTATTAATCTTGCAAGGTATAACACAAAAATCATGCCTCATTTTCATTTATCACTTCAGCATGCAAGCGATAAAATATTACGTTTAATGGGTCGAAGACATACAAGAAAACAGGCATTAGATCTATGTAAAAATATAAGAAAAAAAATTGGAAACCATACAGCAATCGGTGCTGATGTTATTACAGGTTTTCCAAATGAAACCGAAGAAGATTTTAAATTATTACTTAAATTTATTAAACAAGCCAAAATAACACATCTTCACACTTTTGTATATTCACCAAGACCAAATACATTTGCATATGATCATATGGTTGATAACGTTCCAAAAAATGTTGCTAAATTACGAGCAAAAATACTTAGAAAAGCTGCAAAAAATAATATGAAACATTTAATGCGAATTTCTGAAAAAAGCTATCAGTACGTATTACTTGAGCACAACGGACAATCAGGGTACACAGAAAACTACATTAAGTGTAATATTATCAATCCAAAAGAGACACATGTAAAAAATTATTCAAATATGAATGCAATTCGTATAGAAGAACTATCAGAAAATGATATAGTTAAGGTTAAAATTATCAAAAACCGTATCGTTAATGAAAAACAAGAAATTTATGGTATCGCAGTTAAATAAAAATCATATATTTTTATTTAATAAATGTTTTGCTTGATTAATTGCCGTATCTGATATCTTATCATCTGAAATAATACGTGCTATTTCTTGTATTCTTCCATCTAAATCAAGTTGAGTGATTTTTGTTTCAATACTTTCTTTTCCATCTTCTTCCAGAATGCTTTCTTTCGTTATTTTAAAATGATGAGTTCCAAAGGATGCGACCTGTGCAGAATGAGTTACTAACATAACTTGTATATTTTCTGATAATTTCAATAACTTCTCACCAACTGCCGTTGCAGTTGCCCCAGAAATTCCAGTATCAAGTTCATCAAATATAAATGTAGATACAAGATTGGCAGATGATAAGGCAACCTTTATCGCAAGCACAAACCTTGCCAACTCTCCACCAGATGCTATTTTATTTATCAAACCAGATTGCATACCTGTATTCGTTGATATCATAAATTCAACAGAATCAACACCACTCCCTGAACATTTATTATCATCAACTTTATCAACTATTACTTCGAAATTTGCTTTTTCCAACTTTAACGCAGGTAACTGTGAACATACTTTATCAGATAATTTTGATGCAAAATTTACACGTTTGTTATGCAATTCATTTGCAAATTTATAATATTCTTGTTTAGCTTTTTCTTCCGATAATTTTATTTGTACCAAAACATCATCGTTATTTTCAATATTTGAAATCAAAGCTGCAAACTTTGTTAACACTTCATGTAAATTATCTGGACTACAATTATGTTTTCTGGATAATTCATGAATTTTGAATAATCTTGCTTCAATTGTATCAATATCAATATCTGAAAAATTATCTGATGCAAATTTTTCAAGACCGTATGCAACAATATCAATTTTATCAAGTGCAATTTCTAAATCACTTATAATATTTTTGATAATGTCA
>CAUTSU010000036.1:0-4865 GCA_963541105.1 uncultured Alphaproteobacteria bacterium | reverse complement strand
TCTTATCTTTGTCTTTTTTTATTATGTTATTCCAAGTATTTATCAGTAATGCTTTTGCAGATGCTGTTTCTAGATCATTTTTTAATAATTCTCAAAATAATAATGATTATATAATTTCAAAGGGTAAAGCTGCATGTAATGCACGTGTTGGTATTAATAAACGCAAAAGTAAAAAAATAACAATTTGTCCGATTAAATCTAATTATTTTAATTTAGGCAATATTAAAAAATTAGCACGTAATTATTATAAACTTCGTAATATTATTTATGTTATTTGTTTTGTTGTGTTATGTTTTATATGGGCTCGTGCCCGTTATCAAGAGTTGATAGAATGGAAAATGTTTTTTTCTGTGTTTTTGACTGTGATTTTTGTAACAATTATGACGGCAATTGTAAATTGGTATGTTTTATATGATGATGTATATTTGTATTATTGTAAAAAAGATAATGTCCTTTGGTTTCCTTGTGTAAAAGGAAATAAATCTATAAGTGTTTATAAAAAAGATGTAGTTATATTGGATTCAGATGGTAACATTTTGAAAAATAAAGTTGTATCTGATAGACTCAAAAGTCATTATAAAGTAAATATGTTTTATTAATTTTGTTTGAAGAGGACTGAAAATAAGGAGTATGAAATGTCAATAAAAAATCTTACAAAATTCTTTAATCCAAAATCTATTGCAATTATTGGTGCGAATGATCGTGATGGATCTGTTGGTAAAACATTGACAGAAAATGTTTTAAAAGAAAATTTTAAAGGTGATATATTTTTAATTCACCATCATAAAACAGAATTGTACGGGCGTAAATGTTATTCTGATGTAACAAAGTTACCAAAAGCACCTGATTTGGCAATTATTGCAATTCCTGCTTCTTCTATACCAAATGTTATTACAAGTCTTGGAAAAATTGGTTGTAAGTCTGTTGTTATAATTTCTGCTGGGTTAAATGATACACCATCATCTATTAATGCAAAACCAAATAAAAATGGTAAGTTTGAAACTGTATTAGATGTTGTTTATAAAAATATGGATAAGTATGGAATTCGAGTTATTGGTCCAAATTGTATTGGTATTTTATCTACTCACGGTGGTGTTAACGGTTCATTTTCTGCATCATCTGCAATCAAGGGTAATATCGCACTTGTTTCACAATCTGGTGCTGTTGCATGTTCAATAATTGATTGGGCGAAGGGAAATAATATTGGTTTTTCTCATATAATCAGTATCGGTGATCAAGTTGATGTCGATTTTGCTGATTGTATTGAATATTTAGGTGATGATAAAAATGTTGAATCGATTGTAATGTATATGGAAACAATAAAAAATTCACCTCGGTTTTTAGAAATTGCACACAAAGTATCACGTAAGAAACCAATTATTGTTATAAAATCAGGTTGTAGTGAAGCTGGGCAGAAAGCAGCCGCATCTCATACCGGTGCAATTGCTGGAAGCGATGCAACATATACATCTGCATTTAAACGTGCTGGAATTGTTCGTGTTGCTAATTTGGATTCTTTATATAACACAATTAAAATTTTACAATATAAAGATAGGGTAAAAGGTAAAAGGTTGGCAATCCTTACAAATGGTGGGGGGTTTGGTGTTATGGCAACCGATCAAATGGGATTGCGTGGTGAAAATATTCAACAGCTGGATAATTCAACAATTGATAAGTTGAATTCAGTTTTACCTCCAACTTGGTCACATAATAATCCTGTTGATGTTGTTGGTGATGCATCGGGAAAACGTTATGTTGATGCGTTAAAGGTGTTATCGGATGCAAAAGAAGTTGATAATATTTTAACTCTTTATTGTCCAACAAATACAAATCCAACTGAAATAGCGAATGAGATAATTGATGCATCAAAAATTTATAATATAAAAAATATTTTAACTGCATGGATTGGAAATGATGTTGTTGTTCGTGGGAGAAAATTATTTAATAATAATTGTATCCCATCTTTTGAAAGTCCTGAATCGGCAATCGATGCATATATGAATATTATTGAGTCAAAAAATTTTGCCGCATCTAAGTTATTGCCACCAATTTTAAATAAAAAAATTGTGAAACATAAAAATGCTCTCAAAGTTGCAAAAATTTTCAGTGATGTATTAAAAACTGGTCGAACAACTTTGTCAGAGATAGAAGCAAAACAAGTATGTGAATTATATAATATTCCTGTTACAAAAACCTTTATTGCAAAGACTTCTGATGAAGCTGTCAAATTAAGTAAAACAATTAAAGGTAACGTAGTATTGAAAATTTTATCAGATGATATCACGCATAAATCTGATGTTGGTGGTGTTGCTTTGAATATTAAAAAAGATGATATTAAAGTTGCATTTGATAATATGGTGAATACTGTTAAGAAGAATTGTCCAAAGGCAAAGATAAAAGGTGTGACAGTTCAAGAAATGTTATCAATGAACAAACCTTATGAATTGTTGGTTGGTGTTGCCCCAGATTCTGTATTTGGTCAAACAGTTGTATTTGGAAGTGGCGGTACAAGCGTAGAAATTGTAAAAGATTCTGCTGTCGAAATATTGCCAATTGATAAAAATATCGCTTTATCGATGATTAACAGAACACGTATTTCAAAGTTATTAAATGGATACAGAGATGTTAAACCTGTTAACTTAACCTTGATTACTGATGTGATTGAAAATGTTTCTAAATTGATAACTGATTTCCCTGTTGTTAAAGAACTGGATTTGAATCCTTTAATGACAGATGGCAAAGATATAAAAGCCGTTGATGCAAGAATTATATTAAAAAAATAATTTATAAAATTGCTTTGTCCCCTTATTAAAAATAAGGGGATATTGTTTTTATCTTGTTTTTTTTTAATTTTTATGTAGTATCAGTTGTGCAATGTTGAAATTAAATTCTGTTTTTTTATCATTATTAACAACCCCGTAAGGGGGCATTGTTTCGTTTATCTTTCTTAAATTCGTTAAGTTTGTTTTATTAATTTATAAGGTATTAATTATGAAAAATTTTGATATAAATGTAAAAAGACATTCGCTTGCACACGTTTTGGCATATGCGATAAAAAATATATATGGGGATAAAGTATTATTTACAATTGGACCGGCAATTGATAACGGTTTTTATTATGATATTGATTTTTCAGGTTGTGGGTCATCATCACCAACAGAAAAAGATTTGAATAGTATTGAACAAGAGATGAATAAAATTTTAGATTCAAATCTTGATTTTGAATATAAAGTTTTATCAAAAACAGAAGCATTAAAGTTATTTGCCGATAATAAATATAAATGTGAAATTATAAATGAAATCTCTGATACAGATACTATTTCAACTTATCAAATTGGTAATTTTATTGATTTATGTCGTGGACCTCATGTTTCAAATACAAATGATATTAAAAAAGGTACATTCTGTTTAAATAAAATTTCTGGAGCATATTGGCGGGGTGATTCAAATAGGGAACAATTAACCCGTGTTTATGGATTGGCATTTAATACAGCAGAGGAATTACAAAATTACTTAAAAATGCTGGAATTGGCGGAACTCAATGATCACAGAAAATTGGGTAAAGCAATGGATTTATTTCATTTTGATCCGATTTTTGCCCCTGGTTCTGTTTTCTGGCATGATAAAGGATTTAAAATATATCGTAAAATGATTGATTATATGCGTATGAGACAACAAAATAATGGATATATTGAAGTTGCAACTCCATCATTAATGGATAAATCGTTATGGCAAACATCGGGACACTGGGAAAAATACGGTGAACATAACTATTCTGGATCAACAGAAGATGGAAAAGTGTTTTGTGTTAAACCGATGAATTGTCCGGGTGGAGTATTAATATATAAACAGGGAATAAAATCATATAAAGATTTGCCTATAAAGATGGCTGAATTTGGTAAAGTTCATCGTTATGAGGCAAGTGGTTCATTAATGGGATTAATGCGTTTGCGTGAATTTACTCAAGATGATGCACATATATTTTCGACATCATCTCAACTTGAAAAAGAAATTATAGATACTGTTAAATTAATACTTAATATTTATAATGATTTTGGATTTAATGATGTTGAAATTTATCTATCAACAAGACCTGAAAAAAGGATTGGGACTGAAGAAATTTGGGATTTATCAGAACAAGTTTTACAAAACGCTCTTACTAAGAACGGATATAATTTTAAAATAATGCCGGGGGAGGGTGCATTTTACGGTCCAAAACTTGAATTTCATTTAAAAGATGCCTTGGGAAGAAAATGGCAGTGTGGAACGGTTCAAGTTGATATGAATTTACCGGAAAGATTTGATATTTCGTATGTAAATGAATCAAATCAAAAAGAACGACCAATAATGATACACAGGGCATTATTCGGGTCAATTGAACGTTTCTTGGGTATATTAATTGAACAACATGCTGGTCATTTACCATTTTGGTTATCCCCATCACAAATTGTAATTGCGACAATCAATGAATCTGTAACTAATTATGCAAATGATATTATGAATAAATTAAAATCATGCGGGTTAAATGTGTCTGTTGATGATCGTAATGAAAAAATTGGATATAAAGTTCGTGAACATTCTGTTGCTAAAGTTAATATAATTGTAACAATCGGGGATAAAGAAAAATCTGAAAATATGATAACATTCAGGGAATTGGGAGAAAACGAAAATAAAAAAATGTCGCTTGATGATTTTGTAAAATATGTTTGTAATTTGTCACAAATGCCATCAATGGGCATGTAATTTTATTTTACTTTAAAGAAATTTGATAGGGGTTTTAACCCCTATTTTTTGATTTTTTGACTCAGATATTTTAGACAAAAAAGGTAAATTTTGAGATAATAAAATGATCCCTAGATGGGATT
>CAUTSU010000035.1:0-4890 GCA_963541105.1 uncultured Alphaproteobacteria bacterium | reverse complement strand
GTTAAATTATTCGTTTCATAAAAATATGAATGATTTGATAATACTACCGACTAGGAACGCTTGTCATAAATTAGCGGTAACACTTTCTGAAAAAATATGTGATAAATTTAAAATTAACTATGCGATTTTACCAAAAATTATTCCAGTTGGGGATATTGATGATGATGAAGTATTACAAAATTCAGTTTATGATATTTTTAATGAAAATGTTACGGTATCAAATGATTTAAGTTTTGAAAACCAAATTTCTTATATTGATAAAATATTATTATTATCGAAGCTGGTTAAGCAAAAAGCATCATGTGTAAATTGTGAATTTGAAAATATATCTTGGGGGCAATCACTTAAAATTGCGATTACTTTAAGTAAATTTATAGATACAGTCAATAATGAAGAACTTGATTTATCTAATTTAAAATTTGTATTTCCAGATAATTTAGAATATCACTGGCAAGATATTTTAAAATTTTTAGAAATTGTGAATGTGTATTGGGATTCTATTAAAAATGGAAAACTTGATTTTACTGAATATCGTGTATTAATGGTAAAACGTTTTGCTGATTCTTTAAAAAAATCCAAATATAGGAATGTTATTCTTGCTGGATCTACCGGATCTATGGTTTTTACCAAGTATCTAATAAAAAATATTTTAGATATTAATGAAAATGATTCAAATAAATTTGGTTGTGTTATTTTACCTGGATTTGATAATAATTTATCTGATGATGCTTGGAATAATATTTCGCCAATTCATCCACAATATAATTTAAAGGAATTATTAAAATATTTAAATGTAAATCATAAAAATATCAAAAATATACCGACTGTTTTCAATCAGGATAATGGTGTTGAACTTTTTTCATCATTATTAAATAGTCCAAGTAGTGTTATCGTAAATGAATTAGAAAAAGTAAATAGTAATATTTTTAGTAAGGATATTTTAAGTAAAGTAATTAACATCAAATGTGATAATCAATATGATGAGGCTATGGCGATAGCATATGCTATTTATGATTTGTATCAAAATGAGATATGTAAAAATGCGATAGTGATATGTCAAGATAGAGGTTTTATAAAAAAATTTACTGCTTGTTTAAATCGTTTTGGATTATCTTATATTGATGGTGCTGGTATAAAATTAAATTCAACTAATTTAGGTGAATGTTTTTTATTATTATCACGATTAATTGACAGCAATTTTGATTTTTCAATTTTCCAATCGTTTTTAAGAAATAATAATTTTAATTTCATTTTTAAAACTGATTTACAACAGAGTTTTTATAAAAATTGCATAGAGAAAACTATATTACGTGGTAAAAGAATATATTTTGAAAATAATGAAACTCATCCAATTGATTTTTTAATTACAAGAAAAATATTAAATTTATATTCTGATGAAAATAAAGCATTTATTGATGAAATTATTACTTTTTTTAAATGGTTAAAAAATATAACGAATGAATTTTATGAAATAAGATTATCTAAAAAAAGTTTTATTGATATTTTCAATATTCATATAAATCTTTTTAAAACGTTAATGAATTTAGCAAATATAGACCTAGAAACCGTTAATATTTTTAATCAATTTGTTTCTAATATTTTTGATAGTAAAGAAGGTTTTATATCAGAAGAATTAATAAATTTATCAGATTATCAAGATATTGTCGAAATATTAATATCCCATTTTATTAAAAGAAATCATAAAAATGTTAATGTAAATATATTAGGATCTATAGAATCACGTATGCAGACAGCAGATTTTATAGTTATCCCTTGCCTTAATGAAGGAATTTTTCCAAAAGAAACTGAAACAGATCCATGGATGAATAAATTGATGAGGGATAAATTTGGTCTTCCACCGTTAGAGAAGAAAATAGGTTTATCATCTCATGATTTTGCTCAATTTTTATGTTCTGCAAAAAATATTATGCTAACTCATTCTGTTAAAGTTGGAAACAATGAGGTGATTCCGTCAAGATTATTATTTAGATTTATGTTAGTTGCTGAAAAATTTAATTTGAAGACTGATAAAAAATATGAACAGAAAATCATGAATTTTATAAAAAATATTGATTTATCTGATCAAAAAAAAGGATATGCACGTCCACATCCCTGCCCACCAATTAATGCAAGACCGACTGAATTATATTCAACCGTTATTGAGAAATTAATACAAGATCCTTATATTGTTTATGCATCGCATATTTTAAAATTAAAGAAAATTCATGAAATTAATGAAGGTAATAATCCATTCGATTTTGGGATCATAATTCATGATGCTATTAAATCTTTTACTGATAAAGGGAAAATAAAACCAGAATTATTGTATAAAGAAATTTACAGTAATTTTATTTCAATGTTTGGAGATAATGATTATTTATTTTATTTTTGGAATCCTTATTTTCATAAAATATCAGAGTATTTTATCGAAGAATTTATAAAAGATGTGAAAGAGTCAAAACAAAATTACTCTGAAATAAAAGGAAAATTGATTATTGATGATAAATTTTGTGTAAGTGCAAAAGCTGATAGGATTGATCTATTAAAAGATGGAAATCTTAAAATAATTGATTATAAAACTGGAAAAATACCTGAAGCAAAAAATATTATTAGCGGTAAAAATTCTCAATTAATAATTGAAAGTTTAATTGCCATGTATGGATCTTTTAAGTCAAATAATGTTAAAGTGAATGGTACAGTTAATGTGATTAAATATTATTCATTAAAGCGTAACTTTGATAAATATTTTACAGTGTCTTATCAAGCTGATGGACAGATTGGTAAGATCGATTTTAATACTGTCATAGATGATACATATAAAGGAATTAAAAGATTATTTGAATATTATAATGATTATAATACTTCATATATTGCAGAAAATGAAGATTTTAAATCAGATTACGAATACTTAAAACGTTGGAAAGAGTGGGGTGAGAGTTAATCTGATTCACATTTTTTGGGATTACTAATTTCTTGAGTAATATTTTTATTAGCTATATATCCTATTTTGTTACTATCTGACTTTAATAATTGTTCCATAGTAAAGTTTTGTTTTTGGCAAAATACCTTTTTATTATATATAGATTTTAATGATGCAGAATTTGCATTCTCAGTTATAAAATTATTCATCGCATTAATCGGATTATCACTGGCAAATTTTTGGAAAAAAACTTCAAGCAAAACATTATTTGCATCAAATATTTTCTGAAATTTTTTATTAATTTTATTAAATAAGTCTTTTTCTGTATCTGTACAATTACGTGATGCAATAGTTATTTGATCTTGCATTATTCGTATCTTTAATGCTGTGCTTTCCTCTGATGTCATACAGTCAGTATTAATATTCTCTAAATAAGGGCTTTTGTCTATGGTTGCTTCTCCTGAAGCAAATATGTTTTTATGATAAATAAAAAATGTAATTAAAAAAATTATAGATAGGAAAAAAATAAACCTCAATTTCATGAGGCTTATTATGTCATAAAATGATACACTAATCAATCTTATTACTTATAATACTTTTTTCTTGTATCATCATAGAATTCTGAATTTTTATTTTTTATATTAAATACTTGGTTTGGGTATATCAGGTCAGGATTTGTAATTTGATTCTTATTTCCTTCAAATATTACGACATATGAAGATCCTTTCCCGTATTTTGAATATGCAATATTCCACAAATTATCTCCACATTTAACAGCATATGAATTACCCTTACCTTCAAAAAATTCTGGAGTAAACTTGTAAGTCATACGTTTGTGAACTTTACCATTCAAAATCATATCCAATCTTACTGTATATTGTCTTCTTTCTGCAAAATCTTCAACTTTTCCAGATAAAGTAAACGTTTTACTTTCGATTTTGTCTGATACAACTAAGTTATTATCTACGTATATTTGTAAAACTGTATTTTTCTTTGCAATTCCAGTAAATACAATATTGCCTTGATCATCATAGTCTAAATTTTGTAAATAAAAATAATTAGAATATTTATTTTTTGGAGCTTGTAATACTTTTGATGGCTTACCTTTACCACCTACTAATACTGCAATATCTTTACCTTTTTCATGAGATATATAGAAAACTATATCTTGTTCTGAAAAGATCTTCTTTTCATCTTCATCGACTATATACATAGAAAATTTTGCATTTCCCTCTGGTAATTTTTTCTTGTGGATATATACAAATTCTCCATTGTTATCTGAGGTTTCCTTTGCAAAATCATGTTCATCTTTCAAGATATACACTGTTGTATTAGGAATCGTTCTTCCCGTGATTAAAAGGTCACCATCTCTACTACGTGCTATATCAAATGATGGACGATCTAATTTTTTTGAAACCTTGAACCAACCTTTAACTTTTTTCCAAAAAGACCTTTCAGATTTTATATCTTTACTTTCATTTATATCTTTTTGGTTTATTTCTATATCTTGGTCTGCAATTCCCTTAACATTTGTATGTTTACTTGATGTGACAATCACTAATAGATAAGCTAAACCTATAACAACACATGAAATACAAAAGGCTATAAATATTTTTTTCTGATTATTTCCTATTACAGAAAAAACCCCACCCGATCCTTTTAATTTATCCTGTTTTTGAGTTTGATTTATGTTATATGAAAGAGATGGCTCTTTTTTTATATTTTTATTTTCCATATTTTTCTCCATTAAATGCCCACCTTTTCACTTTTTCTCTCTTTATTTTTCCAAAGTTGTATATTATTTCTTTATATAAATCAATAGTTTTATATGTAACTTATTTTTTCTTGATTTTTCACATGTTTTCAGCAGAATTGCAATCAGTATTAAAGAAAGGTTTTATATTATGAAAATGAACGCAAATTTAATTCGACCAGGTTGGGTAATATCTCATAATGGTAAGCAGTATTCA
>CAUTSU010000034.1:0-4893 GCA_963541105.1 uncultured Alphaproteobacteria bacterium | reverse complement strand
AAATGATATGAAAGTTAATAAGCCCAGATATTTATCAATGAATTTTCTTGCTGTATCATTAAAAAAATATATTAAAGATGAAATTAAAAAAAATCTTATAGCACGGGAAAGTATTGATGCAACAATAAAAGAAAACACATTCATTTTAACAAAGCCAGATGCGAGTGTTATGACTTTATAAGGGAAAGGAGTCAAACCAGCAAATACAACAAATAAAAATCCATATTCATTATATATATTAATGAATTTTCCAAAAGTGTTAACATAACCAAAATGTATAATTATTGTTTGCCCCACACCATTGAACAAATACATACCTACATAATAAGATATTAATCCACCAATAACTGAAAAAATAGTTGCTGTAAATGCCGCAATAAAAGCCTTTTTTTTATTTGATAAAGATATTGATATTATCAAAACATCCGGTGGTATTGGAATTACAGATACGAAAGCAAGCCCAGATAATGCATACGTCTTATTCGATAAAGCAAGAACCTTATCATAAATTTTATGTAAAATTTTATTAATCAGCATAACCTTGCTCAGGGTAACACAAATAGGAGAAATAATAAAGTTTTATATATTGAATAAAATCTTGCTTTTAAATTGAAACTTGTAGAAGATAACAAATATTGTTATAATGATACAACAAAAAGATATTAAAAAATATGCCTATAAAAAATTATATAATTTCTTTGTTAATAATATCAATCACTGTAATTGGTGGTACTTGCTTGTTTGGTTTTTGTGTTCAAGCTGACAGCGGAGAAATAATTGATTCAGAAATTATAAATAGTGATATTCCAGTTATAGAATCCGTCATTAAAGAAGATGGAAAACTGAACGGGCAAACATTAAAGGTTAGAAAACCAGATATTAATTTTGGAAGTGATTTTAGTTTAGCAGATAATCAAAAAAAAGTTATTAAAGCAGAAAATAAAAAAAAGAATAAAATTAATCTTGCAAAAACAATACAAAATGGACAAGAAAATGTAAATGCACAAAAAATATCGATAGAGATGAATTCAATACTTGATGAAATAAAAAAACAAGGACAGGAAGTACAAAACTTATTATCTGAATTAAAAAAGATCAAAACTGATATTCCAGAATCCGATAAATTAGCAAAAAGTAATAATGTAGTAAGAAATAAAGATAATATTATTGAAGAAAAATCTTCAGATAATAATACAGAGAGTCAAAAATTAGTCCAACAATCCAATATTATCAATATTACCAAAGCTGAACCAGAAATCCAAAATACAGTTTTAGATTCTAAAAATAACTTAAAAGTACATAGCAAAGTCACTACTGCAGCAAAAAAAATTAAACACACCCCTATGATTGTAGAAGATGCTCAATCCAATAGTTATAAATCTTCTTTTAAAGATTATTCAAAAGATAATTCTGGTAGAAAAAATAATGAAGATATAAATGGAGGATTTGAAAAAGCGTTTTCGGCATTAAGACCTGAGAAATTAAATACTAAAAAACAAAATTTATTATCAGAAAGAAGGAAAAAATCAAATATAACAGATAAAGTTAGTAAAGATGGAATTAAAAATTTTCATAATGCTTATGTAAATATTGATGATGTGAAAAAAGATTTTTATAAAACATACATTACTGAAAATAAATATCTTAAACCTTTTGAAACAGAAGATGATGGAGATGAAGTTCAAAATAAAAAAAGTGGTAAAAGAGGACATGATATATTACAGCTAAAAATCGAATTTCAAGAAAATAGTGCATCTTTATCAGCAGTTGACGTAAATATACTACGTTATTTTGTATATATTGCACAAAATGATCCAACAAAAGGGGTTCAAATATCTATATCTCAAGATAATATGAAAGACATAAATAAGAAAAAATTAGCAGCAAGAAGACTTGCTATAGTTAGTGCTATCTTTAAAGAAGAAGGTTTATCAGATTCACAGATAATACCAATACTTACAGATAGAGATACAGAATCATTTACATTTTCTATAATCTCAATAGATAAAATGGAAAATTTTCAGAAAAATGAAGGAAAAGATATGTTCGGTGATAACATCGGATCATCGCAAACATTTAAAACAATGAGATGGTAATATCAGAATTCATTTTAATTAGTTGGATCTTTTCTTAATATTACATAGCATTCTGTATATTTCGTGTTGAGGAATATTATTTTTAACAGACAAAAGTTTTGATATTTCTTTTATTCCAAGATTCGGATCATTTAAGTTTATTTTATTTTCAATTAATGATATGCCTGAAATTTCAGAATTTGATATTAATAAAACAATTTCTCCTTTTAAAACTATTTCTCCAATATTAATTTTTTCAATTAAGTAATCTGCCGTACCTATTATTATTTGTTCAAATAACTTTGTTAACTCTTTTGCAATAACAATTTTGTTTTCAGGAAAAATTCTTGATATATCATTTAATGAATTAAGCAATCTATTCGACGTTTCAAAAAATATTAAAGTAGATTGAATTTGTTTAACAGAATTTAATAGCTTTACTCTCGCACTACTTTTATTTGGTAAAAAGCCAGAAAAGAAAAAATTATTTGTAGGAAATGTTGACAACGTTAACGCCGTTATTACAGAGCTTACCCCAGGAACAGAGGTAACATAATAACCTGAATCGATACAATGTTTTACTAAATTATATCCAGGATCTGATATAAGTGGAGTACCAGCATCAGATATTAAAGAAATAACTTTATTTTCATTAAGTAACTGTAATACAAATTGAATTTTTCCACGTTCATTGTATTCATGTAAACTTATCAATTTTTTATGAATATTATAAGCAGATAATAATTTATTACTCGTTCTTGTATCTTCACATAATATTATATCACTTGATGATAATATTTCTATTGCCCGATAAGTTATATCTTTCAAATTTCCAATTGGAGTTGAAACAATATATAATCCTGATCTAATATTTTCTGTTGTCATATCTTGATTAATGGTTTAATGTTCGATGAAATATTATAAAATCCCAATAGCAATAGTAAACAGTAATTTAAGGATATTTTATGTTAAAATTTAGATCTATTAAATTCACCGTTTTGTTTTCAATAGCAATCATATCAAATTTATACGCAAGTAGTGGAAACATAAACCTTGATGATTCTGAAAACTCAAACGTTGTAAATCTAAACCAACCTAGTGCCGCAGCATTTAAGAATAAAGAAATAAAAAAAATAAACGCAAAAAATATTATGACTTCACCCGATGGGTGGGTCAGAATTGGTCTATTTGTCCCATTATCTGGAAAAGCATCAAATATCGGAATTTCGCTAAAACAAGCTGCTCAAATTGCCTTGTTTTCGACAAATAATAACAAAATTATTCTACAATATTATGATACCAATGATATTTCACTTAAAATAAAAGATTTAACAAAAAAAGCAATATCAGAAAATGTGAATATCATATTGGGACCCCTATTTGGAACAGAAGTACATGATATATCAAAAATTGCAAATAGTTATGGAATTCCGGTAATATCATTTTCAAATGATGAAAAGTCTCTAAATTCAACAAATATATATTCAATAAATTATTTATTATCTCAAGAAATTGACCAAATAATCGGATTTTCATCAGCACATGGAAGAAAAACAATATCCGCAATCATTCCAGAAGATTCAAATGAAGATATCATTATAGAAGCTATTAAAAATTCATCTGATAAGTATTCAAGTAAGATTAAAAATATTGTAAAATATGAGAAGGGAAATCAAACATCAATTGCAGAAGCAGTAAAAATAATATCTGATTATCAAAGACGAAATAATATAGCAAATAAAATTAAATCTTTTCTGAGAGAAAAAATCAAGAAATGTAATATAGAGGATCTATCAGAATCGTCAGAAGATAGTGAAAACACATACTGTGATAATATAAAAAAACTTGAAAAAACATTCTCTTCAATTAAAGCTGTTGGTCAAGTAGATATTGATTCAATTTTTGTATATGGAGATACTAATGATTTAATATCCATAGGATCGTACCTTCTGTACTATGATATCGGAAATAAATCATCAGTAAAAATTATAGGTACTAGTATACTTGATAACAAAAAAATTTTTGTAGAAAATGGATATAATGGAGCATGGTTTACTGGAAAAAATAATATTTACTCAAAATCATTCGAAAACGAATATATTACAATATTTAATACAAAGCCTTCAAAGTTATCAATGTTAGCATATGACGCTGTATCTGTTGTATCAGCAATTACAAAAAATGGATACTTTGATCCAGATAAATTAAATAATACAAATGGATTTATGGGAATAAGTGGACTATTCAGATTTCGGGAAGATGGAATAGTAAATAGAGCATTTGAAATTAAAGAAGCTCTACCAAAAACATCTAGAACGATTTTAAGATCATCTAAATCATTTAGTGAGGCAGCACAAATATCACAAAATAACATTAATAGAAGTAAATCATTTTCGGACAAAACCTTAAAAAAGATTGATTTGAACTGGATTTTAGATAATATTCAATCATTAAATATTGATGAAATAAACAATTTCTTAATCGAAGAATAATATTAGATAATGACTTTTTCAAAAGATTTTTTAGATAATATTTTAGATAGAATGTCATTATACGATGTTATATCCCGTCATGTAAAATTACAAAAAAGGGGGAGAAATTTTATAGGATTATGCCCATTTCATAATGAAAAAACACCATCATTTACAGTAAATGAAGATAAAGGGTTTTATCATTGTTTTGGTTGTGGAGCACATGGGAATGTAATTAATTTTGAAATGCATATTAATAATTATTCTTTTTTTGAAGTAATTAAAAATTTTGCAGATCAACTTGGACTACAGTTACCGAATATCAGCGAAGAAGATAGAAAAAGAGA
>CAUTSU010000033.1:0-5110 GCA_963541105.1 uncultured Alphaproteobacteria bacterium | reverse complement strand
TTTTTTTGCTTTCTATTTGTTTATATTGTTTTAATTTTTTCGTCTGTATCTTTTGCTAGCAATCTAAATAGAGATAATAAAATTTATTTAACTATTGAATCTGCAATGCACTTAGCGGAATTAAAATCAGAAAATATTCAAATATTGAACTTAGATATAGATAAAATGGATTCTCTTCTCGATGAGATGAAAGCAAATCGTTGGTTTAAATTAAATGCTTCTGCTGCAATTGCGGCATCAAAATCAGATTCTGATTACCCATATCCTATTCATCGTGATATTTATGCGGGAAAATTATCCGCAAATATTACACAACCTATTTATACATTTGGTGCTATTTCAAATTCAATCGAAGCTGCAAAAAAAGCAAAAAACATTTCAAAATTTTCAAAGGAATTAGGATTGCGTTCATTGTATTATGCTGTTGCTCAATCTTACTATGCGGCACTTTTGGCTGATGAAAATTATTTGATAGCAAAATCCGCATATGATAATGCAGTTAAGACGAAAAGAATTGTTGAAAAATCCGCTGCCGTTCGTCCAGTTAAAAGTGACTTAATAAGGTCTTCTGCCGATATGGCAAGTCGAGAAATACTTGTTGATATTGCAAAATATAATAGAGATAAAGCATACCGTTTATTAAGAATTTTATGTTTCATTGATATAAATGATACAATTGTATTAACAACAAGTTTTGTAAAAAAATTTAATAAACTATCATCCGATGAATTACTAGCGGAGGTTTCTAATTATCCGGAATTGCAAATTTTAAAATCTCAATCTGAAATGTATGAATTGCAATCCAAAGCGAAACGTGCAGAGTTTTATCCAAAGTTATTTATAAGTGGAAATTTATCACGCGATAGATTTGATTTAAATAAAGATAAAAGATTTGATAAGTATTCAAATGACGCATCTATTGCATTAGGTATTAACCTTACGTTATGGGATGGTGGATCGTCTTTTGCAAGAGCGAGGCAAGATAAAATTGAAGGTATGAAAGTTTCTGAAAAATATAATTTTCGTATGCGTAGTTTAATGAATGATATATCAGATAAAGTTGACCAGTATAATACGTATATTGATACATTATCTAGATTAAAAAATACGATTAATTTGGCAGAGAAAAGTTTTGAAATGTCAGTATCTCGTTTTAAAACCGGAAAAACGACAGCTCTTGAGATTAATGATGTTTTAAATAGTTTAACATCTGCAAAGCAGCAATATTATAATACGTTATTTATTTTAAATACTTTAATTTATGATTTAGAAAAATTAACAGGGCAAAAACTACAACTGAATTAAATGGATACATAAATGGTTAATAGTATTAGTAGCATAGTAAGATTAGGTAAACCTAAAAAGAGAGGTTCGATATTTTTTGTAATATTTATTTTTATTAGTGTTGTATCTGTTTTGTGGAAAATTGCAATTATTAGATCAAATGCATCAAAAAATATTTCCACATTGCAAAATGAATATGAAAAATATGGATTTCCTGTTTTTGCAAGCAAAATTGTACACACAAAAGTGAATTTTTTTGCTTCAATTTCTATTGAAAAATCGGGTAATGATTTTATTGCTATTGTTGATAGAGATATGCGTGATAAAGTTTATCTGGGATCTCTTGTGGTTTTACGGAGAAATCAAAAGGATTTTGTAAAAGGATATGTTTCTCATCTATCAAAATTTTTAGATTTAGATTCTGGTGGTTATAAGGTTACAATTAAATTTAATTCTTCTATTATGTTGGATAACTCATTTGAAACAGCATTGGTTTCGGTTTTATCGAAAAATACTATTGCTGTTAACAATGATAATATTGGGATTGATGAAAATGGGAGCTTTGTTTGGGTTATAAAATATGATGTTTTGCATAAGCAATATATAAAAACAGGAGTGGGAGATGGATTTAAAACTGAGATAAGATCGGGTTTGAAAGTTGGAGATATCATAGTAACAAGTGATTTTAAGCAAATAAAAGAAAATATGAAAGCAAGAGTAGTTGATAATTTATTAAAGTAAATTTTGCAATAGGATTAGAAATGATAGAAACTTTTGTAAGAAGACAAGTAACAACATTGATGTTTATTGGATTTTTAGTAATCCTTGGGTTGGTTGCACTTACCAATTTAAATATTGAAAAAGATCCTCAAATTGATTATCCAATCGTAGTGGTGAGTGTTGTTTATCCAGGTGCATCACCTGATGAAGTCCAAAAAGAAATTATAGAAAAAATTGAAGATACAGTGTCAGAAGTATCAGAAATTAAGAAGATGAATTCGAGATCCTATGATAATTATGGATTGATCTTACTTGAATTTAATTTAGATGCTGATCCAAATATAAAGGCAATTGAAGTTAAAGATAAAGTTGAAAGTATTTTAAATGATTTACCATCAAATGCAGATCGACCTAAAATTGAAAAATATGATGTATTCAGTGATTCTGTTTTAGAATTAGCATTAAAAAGTACAAAGCATGATAGAAAATATTTGTATCATTTTGCAGATCGTAGATTAAATGGAATCTTAACATCAATTCCAGGAGTATCAAAAGTTGATATCGCTGGTGGAAGAGAAAGAGCAATTAGAATTAAATTAGATCCTGAACGGATGAAACAAAAGTTTATCACAATTTTGGATGTGATAGGAGCTGTGGGAAAGTATAATATTAATATTCCATCTGGAAAAATACGTAGGGCAATGGATGAAATTGGTGTTCGCTTTTTTGCAGAGTTCCAAAGTATTCAAGATATTGAAAATATGATTATTACAACTAGTGAAGGGCAAGAATTTAAGTTAAAAGATATCGCAAATGTTCGTGATGATATAAAAGACTTAGAAACAGACGCGTATCATAACAATGATCCTGTGGTTTTATTGTCTTTACAAAAAGTATCAGGTGGAAATGAAATTGCAATTGCAAATAGCTTTTATAAAAAATTGAATAGTATAAAAAGTACATTAGAAGATGGTATGACATTAGATGTTATATCAGACAATACAAGCTTTGTTCGAAAGGAAACAAATGGAACTTTTAAAAGTATTGTTTTAGGAGTATTTTTGACAGTCCTTGTTTTGATATTATTTACTGCAAATTTTAGAACGACTTTTATTACTGCTTTAGTTATTCCAACGTCAATTATTGCAACATTTTTTTTAATAAATATGGCTCATTTTACAATTAATTCTATGACTCTTTTAGGACTTGCAACTGTTTTAGGAACTTTGATTGCAAATGCAATTATTATTATTGAAAATGCACTTGCTATAATTGCTGAGGGAAAAAGTCCATATGATGCTGCAATTATTGGTACGAAAAAGTCAATTGTTCCTGTTTTGGCATCTTCTGGTACAAACTTAGCAGTATTTATTCCAATTGCATTTATGGGTGGTGTTGTTGGTAAGTTTATTGTTCAATTTGGTATGACTGTCGTTTTTGCAACAATAATATCTATTGTAGTTTCATTTTCACTAACACCTATGTTAATAGCTCGTCTTTTAAAATCGAATTCTGAACAAAAGAAAAATAGTGTTTTTCATAAAATTGCAGAATCAGTAAATAATTTAATTAAAAAAATTTATTATCCAATATTTAATTTTATTTTTAAGTTTAAAATAATTTCTTTTGTACTGTGTGTTGTTTTGTTTTTTTTCACGCTGTTTTTAACCAAATATATTGGATCTGAGTTTGTTCCAAAGTCTGATAATGATAAGATTTATATTGAACTTAGAACGCCTGAAGGCTCTTCAATTGAAAAAACTACTTCTATCGTTTCGATTATTACCAAAAGGATTATGAAATATAAAGAGGTTGAAACGATTATTGCAAAAATCGGTGATAATGGGGTACAAAATGCAGCAATTTCAGTTTTATTAATTCCTGCAAAAAAACGTATATCTGATTTAGAGTTAATATCAAAATTAACTCCAGAATTTTCAGATATTCCGGATATAGATATGACAATAAAACGTGGGGGAAAAGGTGGTGGTACTGGAGGATTTGATGTAACAATAAATTTGTACGGTATTAATTATGATAAAATGGTTGAATATACTAAGCAAATCACAGAAGAAATGAAAAATATGAGGATATTTAGGTCGATTACTTCAAACTATCGTGAACCAAGTACTGAGTATAGATTTATTCCGGATCAAAATAAATTGAATTTGTATGGAGTATCAAATTCCCAAATTGCCGGAACTATTAGGTATTCATTGCATGGAAATGATGACAGTACATTTAGAGATATTGATTTATATGATATGATAATTGAGTTAAATGATAATATAAAAAATAATGATGATTTATTTAAAAATATTTTAGTTGCCTCACAAAAGGGATTAATTCCAATAACTAAACTTGGAACAATTAAAAAAGTGAAGTCGTATTCTGAGCTTCGGCGTCGTGATAGGCAATCAATAATCGAAATTGGTGCTCAAATTGGCAAAGGTACTGCAGGTCAGGTTCAAGTACAATTTGCAGAAATTATAAAAAATAAAATTAAATTTGAAAATGGATATGGATTTTATTACGCAGGATCTGCAGAAATGCAATCAGAAACAGGAAATGAAATTTTTAAAGCATTTATATTAGCAGTTATATTTACATATATGATATTGGCTGCAATTATGAATAGCTTTATTCATCCATTTACAATTGCACTTTCGATATTTACGTCATTTTCTGGTGTTTTTGCTTTGATGTTTTTTACTGATACTTCGGTTAATATCGGATCGATGTTAGCATTTATCATGCTTGTTGGGTTGGCAGTTAATGCAGCGATTTTATTATTAGATCCTGTTATGGAAAAAATTAAAAACGGAAAAAGTATAAAAGATGCTTTATTTGAAAGTGCTGATATCCAGTTACGTGCAATTTTGATGACATCAACTGCAATTATTTTTGGAACCTTCCCACAGTTATTTGAAACAAATAAGTTAAAATCTGCAATGGGTGTTGTAATAGTTGGTGGTATATTTGGTTCGATAATATTTACTTTAATATTAACTCCGCTGTTATTTTACTTTTTTGAAAATTTATCAAGAAAGTTTAAAATGTTGACTCCGTCGGTTGTATATGGAAAGGTTTTATCGTTAGTTAAAAT
>CAUTSU010000032.1:0-5120 GCA_963541105.1 uncultured Alphaproteobacteria bacterium | reverse complement strand
TTACTTGTTATTTTCCCAATTTCTTCAACAGTTACTTTTTTAATTTCTGCTAGTTTTTCAGCAATATATTTAACAAATGCAGGTTTATTTACTTTTCCACGTAGTGGAACCGGAGATAAATAAGGTGAATCAGTTTCAATAAATAACCTATCCATTGGAACGTTAAAAAAAACACTACGCAAATCTTCAGAATTTTTAAAAGTAATTATACCGCTTGCAGAAATATAAAACCCTAAATCAAGATACCTTTTTGCATCAATATCATTGCCTGTAAAGCAATGTATAACACCTCTTCCACCTTTTTGTACAAAATTTTTTAAAAGAACATATGTATCATCAGATGCATTACGTGTATGAATCATAACAGGAAGTGAAAAAGATAAAGCAACATTTAATTGTGCATCAAAAAAATCCATTTGTTTTTTCTTCTCTTTATCATCTGGATTGTAAAAATAATCTAAACCACATTCACCAATACATAATATTTTTTCACGATTATCTGTGATATTTTTTGACATATAATCAATCATATCGTTAATTGCTAAATTATCTTGTAGTTCGAAAGGATGCTCAGCAATTGATGCAAAAATATTATTATGAGAATTGGCAATTTTTATTATTTCATCAAATTCATATATGTTACTACACGCAGATAACATATATTCAACCCCATTTTGTTTTGCATTCAATAGAACTTCATTTATATGATCTTTTAACTTATCATCATTCAAATGACAGTGAGAGTCAATTAACATTTAATATCTCCCAAGTAACATATTTAATATTAAGATTATTACAGATTCTGAATCCAAATTAATTTCATCATGTTTATAAAACATATTTTCGATATCAGATTTAAGTTTTATTACACTCTCAACATTTTTACTATAACAACTTGATACGATATTGATTATTTCCTGAATATTTAAATTTAAAGATTTTATATCAAGCACACCCATATTAAATTTTACTACTGAATTAATAATAGCAAGTATAAGTTTCTTAAAAGCATAAAATTTATAACCCCTCTGTAATCCAGATGCAAAATTAATAAGATTTTTAACCTTCCAATTTAATAAATCTATTAGTATTAACTTCATATCGTTAATTATAGAATTAACATCAGCATTATATAAATCGTATGCTGTACCAATTGAACCAGAACTCAGATAAACAAGATTCCGAACTAAATCATTATTTATATTTGTAATATTATCATACAACAGACGTTCAACAAGTTCATCTTTTAATGGTGAAAAATTCAAAATTCTTGTCCTTGATTTAATAGTATCTAGGATATTATTTATATTGTGACAAATAAGAAAAAATATTGTTTTTTTTGGTGGTTCTTCCAAAATTTTTAATAAAGCATTTGCAGAGTTATTATTTAAATCATCAATAGAATCAATAACTACAATACGATAATCATGCATAGATGATGAAACATGAAAAAAATCATAAATTTTTCTGATATCATCAATTGCAATTTCTTTTTTGTTATTTACAACATCCGGAGAAATAATTTTTAAATCAGAGAAAGTACCCAATTTAATTTTATTGAAAATGTCATTATTATCAATTTGTAGAGTATCTATATTTTTTCTAGAAATAAAATTACTAGTAACTTTAGTATCAATAAAGGATTGTTCATCAATATTTTCATTATTTGAATCATCAAAATTAAATCCATCTGTGAAATTATTAGTACTTTTTTGCACATTCCAAAACCTCATTGGTTCATTTTGAACATCAGGGATAGTTGAAAATATAAAACGTGCAACTCTGCAAGCAAAAGTAAATTTACCAATACCTTTAATTCCCGATAACAACCAAGCATGATGACAATGATCTGATTTAATACTTGATAAAAATAACTGTTCATTACTTTTATGTCCAAATAAATTTGGATTAATGATTGGATCAATTGGTTTAAAAATGAAATCTTCTGTTTTTTCAGTCATTATTTACTATATTTATAACATCCTGTCGAGATAGTGTAGAAATTTTAAATCCAAGATTATCATTAATACATTGAATAACACTTATATGTTTATTATAAATATCTTGTCCATCGTTAATAATTTTAATTCTATCACTATATTCATTTGCAATTTCTAAATAAACATTCCTTACAGCTTGATGAAAACCAATATCTTTATTTTCAAATTTACCTTTTTCAACTGATCGATGCAGTACTTTTTCAGGATCTGCATCTAATAAAATTGTCAAATCAGGAGTGCAGTCATTAATAAAAGTATCAATTAATACTTCTATTTTTTTTATATTATCTAAATTATATGTTGCACGTTGATAAGCACGGGTAGAATCATAAAATCTATCTGAAACAACAATTTTTCCACTTTTCAATGCTGGAAGAATAGAACATTTGACATGTTCATTTCTATCTGCAAAAAAAATTAACATTTCTGTTGTTGAATCCATATCGTCATTTTTTACAATCTTTCGTAATTTTTGACACAAAGGAATTTCAGTTGCCCCAGGCTCACGGGTAAAAAGAGAATTATAAATACCCGATTTTTCAAAAGCGACATTTAATAATCTTATCTGGGTTGATTTACCAACCCCTTCCCCACCTTCAAAGGTAATAAAAACTCCTTTTCCTTCATGATTTAACATATTTAACCCTTAAATTTAGTAGCTATCGAACAATACTTAATATCAATTGACGAATATTTTCGAAAAATTTACCAAATAAACCAATACTTTCAACTTCATCTTTTACAAATAAATCAAAAGATTTTTCCTTATTATCAGGTAAAGTTAAAATAATTTTTCCAACAATTACATCTGTTTTTACTGGTGCAAAAATAGGAGCATTATAAATAACTTTTGCCCTGATTTGTTTTACATCCACATCTTTTGGTAAATTTACAATAACTGACTTTTGAACCGTTAATGCAACATTTTTATTTTTACCAAACCAAACATCTGCATCTGTAACTATGTCGCCAGGTTTAAATAATTCATAACTATTAAAATTCTGATATACCCAATTAAAAAGTTTTTTTACCTCATTAAATCGAATATTTGCCCCATTGCTTGAACGAATTCCATTAACAACAATTATAAAACGACGTTCTCCAATCTTAATACTGGACGTAACAGAATACCCACCTTTATCAGTATGCCCTGTTTTTAAACCGTCTGCACCAATCTGACTGCGCAATAAATCATTTCTATTAAAAGAATTCCATAAAGTTTTATTATCATATATAAATTGCCGTAAAGAAAAATAATGATAAAATTCTGGAAAATCATTTATTATTGCAGATGCCAAAATAGATAAATCCTTAACACTCATAACATGACCATCCATTTCCCAGCCAGATGCATTTTTTAAGAATGTATTATTCATTCCCAATTTTTTCGCATATTTCATCATTTCTAAAACAAATGCTTCTTCAGAACCAGATATATTCTCTGCAACTACAACACATGCATCATTTCCAGATAAAACAATTATTCCTTTAATTAAATCTTCCACACGTATGCTGTCCCCTTCATTCATTTTATGAATCCCCATATGAGATCCACGTTCACGCTCCATATTTTTTGATTTAACTAAAGCAGAATGAGATATGTTAAACATATCATCCAGTTTGAATTGACCACTTTTTATTTTATCAAACAAAACATAAATAGTCATTAACTTGCTCATCGATGATGGAGGTACTAAATCATCAGAATTTTTGCTAAATAAAATATCACCAGTATCAAAATCAACAACAATCGCCTGTCTTGCAGTAATTTTTGGTACATCAGCAAAAGATACCCCAATAAAAAAATTAAATGTAAATAAAAAAGAACTAAAAATTAAAGATTTAAATGAATTTATAACCATGCGTCAAAATATAAAACATAAGGTTATTCATTGCAAGAATTTAAATAAATCAACACCAATAAACTATAAAAGTAAATATGATTAAAAAACAAAATTTATTGATATAATTTGAATATGTGATACAATTGAAGCTGTTGTGTATTTGACACATAATGTGTTGGGTATACATTTTTAGATTTAACAGTAGATTGGAGAAATAAATGGTAGTGAAAAAGGCACCAAAATCAAAAAAAGAAGCAAAATCTGTTAAGACTGCTGGAAGAAGCAAAGTCGTGAAAGCAGTTAATGTAAAAAGTATCGCTAAAACATCAAAAAATGATACCAATAAGAAAGGATGTAAAATAAAGTTATTTGTTTCTAAATCATTGGGGTTTTTTGCTAAAAATAGAAAAAAGATTATATATGCTGTGTTAGCATTGTTTATTTTGGGTTTTGCCCCAATGTATTGTTATACCGCGAAAAAAATTGCAGAAGGATATGAAAACAGTGAAGGTTACAGACGTGCAATATTTGGTTGGTTAAAAGTTGTTATGTCCAAGAAACCAAATGAAAAAATTAAATTAGAAGGTGATAATTTAAAGGCATACAATGAAATAAAAGATTATGCTTTAAAAATATCTAATGTGTATCCATCACTACGCAATTTACAAATAAAAGCAAGTATTTTAACCCCAGTTGATCCACAAGGGGCAATAAAAGCTTATCAAAACATTATCAATCGTGCAGGGAAATATAAATGGTGTCCAATATGTAAAGGTTTGATAATTAACAAAGCTGAAAAAAATAATTATCGTTATTATTTTGAAATTGCTAAACTTTATGAGAAATTGGGCAATACAGAAAAAGCAATGAAAAATATAGATATCAGTATAAAAAAGTTTAAAGCCACTAAAAGTTTAGATGGTAACAAAAAGATATCTGATATGTTAATGAAAAAACAGGTTGAAATTGTTGCCGCACACTCAACATCTACTAAAGCTGTTAAAAAAGCTGTTGATAAGAAAAAAAAGGAATCTAAAAAAATGAAAAAATAATATTTTTATATTTTGTTAATTTACTATAGCGGATTTTTATCCGCTATATTTTTGTTTTCTATTTCAAAGTTAAAGTAAATATTTACTTGATTTTAGTACAAAATTAATTAAGAATGGTGGCGTGTACTAGGGGGTGTAGCTCAGTTTGGTTAGAGCGTCTGCCTGTCACGCAGAAGGTCACGGGTTCGAACCCCGCCACTCCCGCCATATGTTATGTTTTCACA
>CAUTSU010000031.1:0-5193 GCA_963541105.1 uncultured Alphaproteobacteria bacterium | reverse complement strand
ATCAAAAGATGGTCACTGATTTTTTTTATGGATTTAATAAAAAAAGGTATAGCAGTATAACAATATTATGTGGTCATTTTGAAGGTATCGATCAACGCGTAATTGATTACTATAAATTTGATGAAATTTCAATTGGTGATTATGTTTTATCTGGTGGTGAACCAGCAGCAATTATTTTTATTGATTCAATATTACGTAATGTTGATGGGGTGATTGGAAACTTAAATTCTGTTAAAGAAGAAAGTTTTTCTGATACTTTTAATGGAATGCTTGAGTATCCACATTATACTCGTCCACAAATTTGGAAAAATATACCAGTTCCAGATGTTTTGAGAAATGGTAACCATAAAAAAATACTTGAATGGAAAATAGAAGAGTCAAAAAAAATAACCAAAAAAAATAGACCTGATCTTATCAAATAAAAAGTAATTTGTGTTTAGTGAATCGACATTGTATAATATTCAGTATAATTTTTTAGAAATATAGGAGAAAAGCATGGATAATATTTTAAATACACTTATACCAATGGTTGTTGAATCAACAGGTAAGGGGGAACGTGCTTTTGATATATATTCGCGTTTATTAAAAGAACGTATCATATTTTTGACAGGTGAAGTGGAAGATAATATGGCATCGTTAATTTGTGCGCAGTTATTGTTTTTAGAATCTGAAGATCCTGAGAAAGATATATCTATGTACATAAATTCACCTGGTGGAAGCGTGACATCTGGATTTTCTATTTATGATACAATGAATTATATAAAACCAGATGTATCAACCGTTGTAATTGGACAAGCTTGTTCAATGGGAAGTTTTTTGTTATCAGGTGGAGCAAAGGGAAAAAGATATGCTCTTCCGAATTCAGTTGTAATGATTCATCAGCCAAGTGGTGGTTTTCGTGGGCAAGCTACTGATATTGAGATACATGCACGTGAAATTTTAAAAACTAAACAACATTTAAATGATTTATATTCAAAACATACAGGTCGTGATATTAAAGAAATAGAAATTGCTATGGAACGTGATAATTTTATGAGTGCACTTGAGGCTAAAGAATTTGGTTTAGTTGATAATATTATTGTAAAACAACCTATTATCCAATAAAAACAGAAAAAATATCGTAAAATCAATATGTTGTAATGATATTCACAAAATAATTTGAGAATGCATTAACTGTTTGTTATAATCCATAGGTTTTAGATTTATTTGAAGGTTGGTTATGACAATAAATAAGATTAATTCAAAGTCTCCTAAATATTGCTCGTTCTGTGGAAAAAGCCAAAATGAAGTTAAGAAATTAATTGCGGGACCGTCATCATATATATGTGATGAATGTGTTGCACTTGC
Source organism: uncultured Alphaproteobacteria bacterium (assembly GCA_963541105.1). Lineage (GTDB taxonomy): Bacteria > Pseudomonadota > Alphaproteobacteria > Rs-D84 > CASDRH01 > CAUTVF01. The sequence goes on along the minus strand of CAUTSU010000031.1, from coordinate 3,846 downwards.
TGCAAATATTATTCATGATGAACTTTCAAAAGATAAATTTAAAAATAATGAAAAACTGTCAACACCAGTTGAAATTTTTAACAAATTAAACGAATATATAGTTGGTCAAGACTATGCAAAAAAGACATTGTCTGTTGCCGTATATAATCATTATAAGCGATTGGATAATAAGCTTTCAACTGATGTTAATCATGTCGAGATTCAAAAGTCAAATATACTTTTAATAGGATCAACAGGAACTGGTAAAACTTTACTTGCTTCAACTTTGGCAAGAATTTTAAATGTTCCATTTACTGTTGCTGATGCAACTACTTTAACAGAAGCTGGGTATGTTGGGGAAGATGTTGAAAGTATTTTATCAAAGTTGATTGCAAGTGCTGATTTTGATGTTGAAAAAGCTCAAAGAGGAATAATCTATATTGATGAGATTGATAAAATTTCAAGGAAATCTGAAAATCCATCTTTAACTCGTGATGTATCAGGTGAAGGAGTTCAACAAGCATTATTGAAACTTATTGAAGGTACGGTTGCATCTGTTGCAATGCAAGGTGGTAGAAAGCATCCACAACAAGAGCTTATACAGTTTGATACATCAAATGTTTTATTTATTTGTGGTGGAGCATTCGATGGATTGGAAAAAATTATTACTAGAAGAACAAGTAAAACAGAAATTGGCTTCGGTGCTGATGTGAAGAAGAAAAATTCTGTCGGTTCATCTGAATTATTTAAAAAGGTTGAAACAGTTGATTTAGTTAAGTTTGGTTTAATCCCTGAATTACTTGGGCGTTTACCTATTATTGCAACTCTTGATGATTTAGATGAAAAGGCATTAATTTCAATTATGAGTGATCCTAAAAATGCACTTGTGAAACAATATCAAGCTTTGTTTAAAATGGAAGATGTTCAATTAACTTTTACAAAAGATGCACTTTCTGCAATTGCTGAAATGGCTCTAAAACGAAATACTGGGGCAAGAGGATTGCGATCAATTATGGAAAAATTATTACTGGATTTAATGTTTGAATTACCTGATAAACAGAATATTTCTGAAATTATATTTGATGCCGATGTGGTGAATGGCAAAAAGCAACCGGTGTTGGTTTATGCCTCATCGTCTACAAAATCTGATAAAAAAGCTGCTGTTTAGCAGCTTTTAATTTATAAAGGAGTGAAAATGAGAAATATGGTTATTGCAATTGATGGTACATCTGCATCTTGAAAAGGTGTTATATCTAAGTCAATAAGTGAATTATTAGGATTTTCTACTTTAGACACTGGGTCTTTGTATCGTGCTTGTACACTCAGAATTTTAGAAAGATTTTTTTATGAAGATATTTTATCGAATTTTAAAAAAATAGAATTTGAATTATTACAAACTGATATTGAAAAATTTTTTTCAAAAGTTCCTCAGTCAGATTTCATAGATGAAATAACAATATTTCGTGATAGTGGTAATCTATATGAGTATACAAAAAATCCATTGATACGAAGTCAATTAGTTTCTGTATGTGTTCCAATAATTGCTAAAATTCCAGAAATCAGATTATTAATGCATGATTATCAAGTTAATTTTGCAAAAAATTCTACCTGTAATACTGAATTAAGTAAAATTAACAATGTTTGTGGATGTATTGTAGAAGGTCGGGATATAGGTACAAATATTTTTCCAAATGCTGATTTAAAATTGTTTATAACAGCAAGTGTTGAAATACGGGCAATGCGTAGATTTAAAGATTATGAGTTAGATCCAAATAATAAGATTACATATGATGAGGTATTAAATGCGCTGCGTCTACGTGATGAACAAGATATGAATCGTAGTTTTCGTCCATTAAAACCAGCAGATGATGCAGTAATCATTGATACAACTGATATGAGTAAAGAAGAGGTTTTAAAATATATAAAGCAAATAATTCAAGATAAACTTAGAATCTCAATTAATTAAAATTTAATCTTGTATATATTTAAATGTTTTACTAGAATACTTACAAATATACGATGTTTTGTGTATTTTAATTTTATGTGGTGAGGCTTCACAACCTCTTATTCAAGACGGCGAAAGAATAGCGTCGTTATTCACTATTCATTTTTTTTAATTGAATGGTGATGACTACTCTCCTTGACTTTATGGTTGGGGAGCTGTAGTGATACAATAGATCCTTACAGGGTTAAAGGCTACAGGATCATTTTCTTGAATATGATTTGTGAACTCTCCGACCACTTTTAGAAGTGGTTTTTTATTAATTAAACGAGGAGAAGTGTTATGAAGTTAAATAAAATTTTTAAAATCATATTTTTATTATTAATTGTAAGTATTGATACTCATGCTAAATCACAGCATACTGATTTGATTGAAATAAAATGTGAAAGTACTGAAGAAATGAATTTATCTCATTATCATACATACCATGGATATACTGGAAGAGGTGATAGTTCATATGCATATTCATGTAATAGTAATTCAATAGGTGAGTACGCTACACAATGTTCTTCATATGTGGAAAATTGGTACACAGGAGGATATGCTACCTCAAATGCTAATATTCATTTCAATTTATGTGTTAAGTATGCATTGTATATTAATAACAATAAAATAAATACAGTTGGTGATTTATTGGAAGCAATTCCTGCAACAGAATTAGTAAAATTATATGACCCCAATATGGTTAATAATTAAAAAACAGAAAGTTAATCTATTTATTCTTAATAGATTAACTGTTTCATTTATCAGTATCTTATTCATTTTCCTCCAAGTTTTGAAATAAGATACTGGCTTTTATAACTTTTTTAAAAGAGAGGTGCCAGTCATTTCAGATGGAATTTGGATATTCATAATTTGTAAAATTGTTGGTGCAATATCAGACAATTTTCCATCAGGTTTTAATTGAATTCTATCCTTTTGTAGATCTTTATTATTTGAAATAATACAGAATGGAACTTTATTTGTTGTATGTGCTGTCCATGGGGTTATTCCATCATCATCAATCATTTTTTCTGCATTGCCGTGGTCAGCAGTAATGATCATTGTTCCATTTATTTTTAAAATTGCATCTTTAATTTTTCCTATACATTTATCTAGAAATTCTAATCCTTTTATTGTTTCTGGGATTTTTCCAGTATGTCCCACCATATCTGGATTTGCAAAGTTTAATACAATCAATGAGTATTTCTGTGATAAAATTTCTGGTATTAATTTTTCTGTAATTTCATTGGCAGACATTTCCGGTAACATATCAAATGTTGCAACATCAGGCGATGGTATTAATATTCTATCTTCTCCAATAAATTGAATATCTTTACCACCATTAAAGAAAAAGGTTACATGCGCATATTTTTCTGTTTCTGCAATTCTAAGTTGTTTCATTCCATGTTTTGATATTATTTCACCAAGTGAATTTATTATATTTTCTGGTGGAAATATTACAGAATATAGTTTATTTAATTCTTCTGAATATTGTGAAATACCTGTACATGAAGAAAATTTAATAATCTTGTTTCTTATAAAATCTGTAAAATTATGATCCGCAGCAAATGCTGTTGCCATTTGTCTTACTCTGTCAGCACGAAAATTCGCAATTAATAATGCATCACCATTATTTATTCCAGTATAATCGGTTGTAACAGACGGCATAAAAAATTCATCTGTTATTTTATCAGAATAAAAATCATCTATTAATTTGTCTGTTGAATTAAATTTATAATCAGATTGTGCATTTACAACTGCATTATAAAATTTTTCTGTTCTTTCCCAATTTTTATTTCTATCCATAGCATAATATCGACCAGATATTGTTGCAATATTTATATTTTTACAATTTGATATTTTTGTTTCAAATTGTAATAAAA
>CAUTSU010000030.1:0-5344 GCA_963541105.1 uncultured Alphaproteobacteria bacterium | reverse complement strand
ATGTATAACCCTTTCATAGGTTGGACACTTACCTTCAATCAATTTTGAAGTAATAACAATATCACCGAAAGAAAAACGTATCTTAGATTCTGATGCTTCAATTTTTATCTCTGATGATGTCACATCAAGCAATTTACGCAACTCAGAAACTAACTTACTTGGAATAATTATTCCAGGCATACTACTGCTTAATCCAGAAGGACAATCAATATCAACTAACGCCAAACGATGACCATCTGTCGCAACTGCACGAAAAGCATTATTCCCGTTTTTTAATTGAGCAACATGAAGATAAATTCCGTTTAAAGAGTACCTTGCTTCTTCCGTTGAGACAGCAAATCTAGTTTTATCAATTAATTTAATTAAATCATCTGGAGATACAGAAAATTTAAACGGAATATCACCTGTCGCCATTACCGGAAAATCATCCACCGGAAGCGTTGGAAGAGAAAACTCACCCTTTCCCGCAGTAATATGAAGCTCTGAATCTATTGTTTCCATAATAACTTCACCTTCTGGAAGACGGCGAACTATTTCAAATAAAGTAGAAGCTGAAACAGTAATTCCACCTTTTGATAAGATAGACGCCTCGGCTTGTTCAACAATTTCTATATCAATATTTGTTGCAGTAAATTTTAAAATATCTCCTGCTTCGATTTTAATATTTAAAAGGATTGGAATCGTACTTTTTCTTTCCGTAATAGAATATATGTGAGACACAACCGGCAATAAATCTTTCTTTTCTATTGTAACTTTCATCTAATACCTTACCTTTTAAATAATAAATCCCTGTTAATAAATTGAGTTTTATATGTTTTTTTATTTTTTTCAAGTAATATTTATCATATACCCATCAAATAAATTTAACTAGAAATCCTGCACATATTTTCTAACGTTTCTATTTGCTTAGATAAATCTATACTACTATTCATTAAATTTTCTATTTTTTTAACTGCATATAATACAGTCGCATGATCCTTACCACCAAACATTTTACCAATCTCAGAAAACGTTTTATTTGTTAATTTTTTTGATAAAAACATTGCTATTTGTCTTGGAAAGGAAATACCTTTTTCTTTTACATAAGAATCAATTTTTGAAACAGAGATATCAAAAAAATCACAAACACATTTTTTTATATCAGAAATATTACTTGTAGTTTGTGCATCGATATTATAAAACAAATCATTTAGCAAGTTATTAATCTTTGAAATATTTAAATCTATATTTGTTAAAGACAAATACATGAATATACGCTTAATTGCCCCATCTATTTGCTTAGCATTAAGTTGTTTTAACGACAAAAACTCAATAACATCATCTGTTAATTTTATATCATTTAAGTCTAATTTTGTTTTTATAATTTTTCTTCTAAGTTCAATATCTGCTTGAGGAATTTCAATTGTTAAATTAGACGCAATTTCATTTGCAAGTGAATTTGATAGACCATTAATTAAAAATGGAGATGCATTTCCAGATAAAATTACTTTACTATTCATAGATTTTAATTCACTAATTGTATGAAATAACTCATTTTCTGTCGCTGTTTTTCCAGACAAAAAATGAATATCATCTATAATAAGGCAATATAAACTACGCAATTCATCTTTAAATTCTATTAATGTTTTTTCTTTCGAATGTTTTATAAAAGAATACATAAATTTTTCTGCAGTTATGTATAATACTTTTGCATCTGGTTTCGATGCAACTATTTGATTTCCTATTGCATGCAATAAATGAGTTTTACCAGTTCCACTTTTACCATAAATATAAATTTGATTAAAAGTTGCAATATCAGTATTAGAAATTTGTTTACAAGCAACCGTTACTAATTCATTTAAATTATTTACAGAAAAATTATTAAAACTATATGTATTTATTAGACCCTTATTATTTATATTATTACTATTGATGTGATTATTTGATTGGGAATTTTCTTCTAATACAAAATCTTTATTAGAATTATTACTATTAACAGCATTAAAAGAAGTTATCTTAGATGAAGGTAACCCAACAAAAAACTCCACATTGGTAATAAATTGATACATATCCTGTACTATTGATACAATCAAGTCCTTGTAATTGTTAAGAACATAATCTTTACAAAACGTATTTGGGGCATAAATAAATAAATTAGAGCAAGATTTATTTTCATCCACAGAAAATGATAATTGTTTAATCCAAATAAGATCTGATGATGACGAAAATTTATTGTACAAAGCGTTTTTCAATACTTCCATATCTATAGATAACGGTATAAATGATTTTTCTTGTACACTCATATCAACACTTTATCTGTAACTTAGAAATTCTGATAGAAATTTATAGTTATAAAAAACATAAAAGCAAAAGATAAAATATTTTTATATGGTTGACACAGTTTTAAAAAACAGACACTTTTTTGTAAAAAAAAGAAAAAAGTATTATTTTTTATAATGTTATAAAACAGAATCGAAACAAATTAATATTTTTATACACAAAAATAGTCATACAGAATCTATAAAAAAAATTTTAATTATGCATTTATTAAATTTTAATAAAAATAATTTAGACATAAACTAATTATTGTACAAATAAAACATCTTTTTAAGATGTAAATTTTGCATCCTCTAAAAGAAAAGATACAGAATCTGATCCTTTATAAGAATTTATTCGAATCTTTCCTAAGATATCAAAATTCTTACCGATATTTTTTAACAAAATTTGTCCCATATATGTATCAATAGATTTAAAACTTATTGTACATATTGAATAATTATTTATATTTGAAAAAACACATCTAATATGCTCATTTTTTATGATATCTATTTTAACAAGTCTTGCACTTGTAATTAAAAATAATGGTTCTGGATTTTGTTCTCCATATGGGGATAGAGAAGCAACACTTCGTGCAAATTCTAAATTTATAGCACTCATATTTATGATTGTATCAATATGCAGTACATTAACAATGCTTTTTCCATTCAACTGATCTGCAATTTCTTTTATTAAAAATTTTATAAAATCTTTTTCATTATCAGTATTATATGTAAATCCAGCGGCCATATCATGACCACCACCTTTCAATAATATACCTGCCTCTTTTGCTTTTAAAATTATATTTCCTATATTTATACCATACACTGATCTTGCAGATCCTTGAGCAAGCTTTGTTGTTTCATTTACAGATATTATAAATGTAGGAAGATTGTATTTTTCTTTAATTTTACTGGCTATTATTCCAATAACTCCAGTATGCCAATTTTTACCAGTTATAAAAATCAGTTTATTATTTATGCATTCTTCAATATTTAATTTCTCATAAATTTCATTTAAATATAATTTCTCTAAATCCCGACGTTTTGTGTTATAATCATCAAGTTGTTCTGAATAATTTCTTGCTGTTATGGGATTATCTGCACATAACAACTTTACTCCAACTGATGAATCTCCAATGCGACCACCTGCATTTATACGAGGACCTAACACAAAACCCAAATGATATGGAGTAATATTCGTATCTATTTCTGATATATCACATAATGATTTAATTCCGATATTACTACGTTTCTGTATTACTTGTACACCTGTATTTATAAATGCCCTATTAACTCCAATAACAGGAACAACATCACATACTGTACCAAGAGCAACCAAGTCTAATAGTGATAATAAGTCAGGTTCACTAATTAAATTTTTTTTATAATAATTATCATTCTTTAATTTTATATAAATTGCATAGATTGTAAAAAAACAAACACCAACAGCCGCCATATAAGAAAAATCCGCAATTTCATTCTTTTTTTTCGGATTAACTACAGCAACAGCTTTGGGAATTTCTTTTTCCGGTTGATGATGATCAATAATTACTATGTCTATATTATGCTCATTTGCAAAATCAACTTCTTTTAATGATGTTATTCCACAATCAACAGTTATAATTAATTTATATTTATTTTCTGAATAAACTTTGTCTATAAATTTTATGTTTAATCCATACCCTTCCGATAATCTATCAGATATATGTATTGATATTTTCTTTTCATCATAACCAATCATCTTAAGAAATTTATATAACAAAGCAGATGATGTAGCTCCATCTACGTCATAATCGCCGAAGATATATATATTTTCATTATTTTCTAAAGCTTGAATTATTCTATTAACTGCCTTTTCCATATCAGATAAAATAAAAGGATCAGGCATTAAATATTTTAATTTAGGATGTATAAATGAATTAGCAAAATCTATTGAAACATTACGATTAAACAATAATAATGCAGTAATATAAGGTATACCATACCTATCTGATATACTTCTTACTACAGAATAATCTAATTTTTTAAGTTTCCATAAATTATTATTAAACGAGAGATTATTTGAATCATATTTTTCAAATAAAATAGGATCAACACTTTCTGTAACCATACATCAATCCTAAACAAAATTAATAAGAGTATAAATACAATAAACTAATATGAAATATAGATTTCGCTTCTTCTGTTAATTCCCTCTGATTTTGGCATAACCTCGTTTTTCAAAGGTTCAGTATCAGATACTGCAGACATCGAAATACTATTTAAAGGGACTCCATTTTTTACAAGTTCTTTTTTAACTCTTTCTGCACGATCAATTGATATATTATGATTAACAAATTTGTGATCAATCATAGACATATCAGCAGTTCTTGATGATGCATGACCAACAATTAAAACATCAGCAGACTTATTTTTAACAAATTTTGCAACTTCCTCTAAAGCCTTTAAATCTTCTGAGTTCAAATCACTTTTTCCATTTGAGTGATACACAACACTTGCCAAAAAGGAAACACCCTTCTTTTCAGCAACAACTGGCATCACAGTCTTCTTATCAAAGGTATGTTTTGATAAATTACTTCTACGTTTACTAACACCATGCTTTAATTCTGCTAAACGACTTGCCTCTTCAAATGATTTCGGAATATAAACTTTTCCAACAGCATTATCACGATTTTTTACAACAGAACTCTGCATTACCATCTGTTTATCAAGTATTGTATAATCCTTACTAAACCCACTATCCTTTTCATAAGAGTCATTTGTCATCAAAATACTTTGATCATTTTCATTTGGATTATTGTTAATAACAATGATCGGAGCAGATGCAGATTTGGTTTTATTGTTTTTGTTCACGGATCTATCATTTGAATACGTAGAAAAAGTAAACAGCAAAGTATAAACAAAGATTATGAAAACTTTTTGAAGAGATGATAATTTTAACATTTTTTCCCCTAATATACGCACAAAGAAATCTGAAACAACAACATCTAATGTATAATAATAGAATTGTTAGGTAATGTTCAAGTCTTTTCTTCTTGTTTTTATAA
>CAUTSU010000029.1:0-5383 GCA_963541105.1 uncultured Alphaproteobacteria bacterium | reverse complement strand
AATAGGGTTACATTTTCCAACAGGAAAAAATATCATACTAAGTCCTTTATGATATTTCTGAAAGATACACAACATATCATCTATAATCTTATAATAATGACTCTTTTGAGAATTCTCAGAAGTCATAATATAAGTATAGTTCATTTGCCATAACATTTTTATATCAAATTGCATAGGCACATAATACTTGTCAAATTCTTCTTGTGTAAGATTCTTTATAGGGATAAAATCTATCCCATTAATCTCAATATTCTTATTTACAAATAAAGACATTAAAGACATTTATTCATTTCCTTTCTTGTATCTTTTTGTTGTACACTAACCATTTTATTTCACCTCTATGTTAGAATAATATCGAATCAAATGGTCAGGTTTTAATAACATTTTATAATCTGTACCCTTTGATTCTATATTATCAATTCCACCAAGATTTATCCATTTTACATCTTTATGATTTTCACAAATATATTTCCACATTTGATTAATCATATAAGTATTCTGATTAGGATAATCTCTTGTCGATTTCATTGAATAAATATAGCACCAATCATTCTTTATCAAAATAGAAATAAATCCAAGCAACTTGCCATCATATAAAAGAACAAATTTTTCAATGTATTTGTTTTCTAATCCATCCTTAAATATTTTGGCATCTACTATAAATGTATTTCCATTTTCTTTTGACATCTTTTTCCAACTATCATATAAATTCAAAACACTTTGTTTCATCGTTCTATTATAGTGAATAAAACTTAATCTACTTTCATCTATATGATGTAGGAAATTATTTCTGTTCCCTCTTATTCGTGAATAATTTTTACCTTCCATATATGCAAGACCTTTCGGAATGTAAATAGCATCCACATATTCACCACTGTTCCGACTTATTTCCACCCTTTTTTCATTTGCAATGCAGTACTTTATGCCATTTACATTTATCCCATTCTTCAAAGCATATAAATAAGACTCGACATTATATGCAACAAAATTATCCTTTTGTATCTCATATATGAATAAATATATAATTCCATCCACATTAAGATATAATACATCATATTTTGGATTAAGGTTTATCTTATTCACATATTCAAAATTAGATGTAAAGAAATGTCCATCTCTTTGTTCATACAAATTAAAAAGCTCCATTGTATTTTTGAACAAATTAAATTCAATTCCATTTACATTTTTAGTCACAACAATTTTGTCTGTATCAAACAAAGGCATATTATCTACTCTCCTTATTCATTTTCCATTCAAACTAACTCATAATTACAATTCCTTTTTATATTGTTGCACTATATCATAATCAACCCAAGGTTTATCATCTATTGCATTAGCTGTATCATCAAATTTGTTTTGCATTTTATTTATAACATCATTACAATGTTTTATAAAATCTGAATTAAATTTAACAACCCCCATAGCATTAAGAATCAATGCCTCTTGACAACATTTATAACAAGAATAACATCTACCATCTGGAATATCAATATTGTATTTTTTACTATTTGTGTTTACAATATTACTTTTGTATCTAATAGGAGTCATACAAGAATATGTGTTGTACAACAATGATACATCATATTTTGCTATCTCACAAATTGATTGTGTTTCATTTTTCAATGGCAATAATATTTCAAAATTATCTATATATTTTTTATAGAATTCCTCTATAGATTTAAACATCTCATAAGCATCAGATAACATATATTCAGAACTTATCGTTTCTATATTATCTGTATAAACACAACCAAATGAATATTTAGATATATTTCTTTTAACGCCATAATCAACCATCATAGATAATATGAATTGGTCTTTAGTTGGATTTTCTATAAAATCACATTTACCATTTACAGTTATAGACTTAACAACCAATTCACAATCCAATATTAATGATAACCTTTTTGCAATATCAAGTTCCATAGGATACGAACGATTTATTCCTTTTACAAAAAACAGTATAGGATTGTATCCCATTTCAATCAACAATAGAACATTTGCAACTGAATCTTTGCCACCAGAAAAAGCACACAATACATCATTGTTTTCAACCATTTTATAGCTGTTTATTCTTGCGTTAAATGGCTTTAATTTATAATCCCCACTATTTGTATACCTATATAATAAATCAAGGTATTCACGCATTTCTGATGGCATACAAAGTGTTTTCTTTAATGGTTTTACAGATGTTATAATAAACAATTCTTTAAACAATTTTGTAAATATACCATCCAACAAACCATTAGTAATAACATTAACCATATTTACCTCACAAAGATATTCAAAATAAATTTTTCTTATTTTTAAAATAACTGTCTATCCTCTTACAAGATTTATTAAAAATATCTTCATCCAATTCACAACCAATAAAATTTCTGTTATTAAGATAACATGATAATAATGTAGTACCAGAACCACTGAAACAATCCAATACCAAATCATTCTTGTTTGTATGCTTACGAATGATATCACTAATCAATTTTATAGGTTTTTGTGTGCTATGAAATCTATCAGTATCGTTACAAATATGGTGATTATATATTCCATTATCATATTCTGATTTGAAAGTATGTTCTTTCTTTACACCATACAAAGCCACCTCTCTAGCATTTGTAAGATAATTCTTTTTAGAATTTATAGGAACTGGATTTGACTTAATCCATTCAACAAACCTAATTTGATTGAAACCAACATAGTCAAACACCTGTTTTAATTGTGAGATTTTCCATATATCATAAAAACAAAAAATGCTACCGTGTTCTTTTAAAACTCTGAAACATTCATTCATTATTGGTAACATATCTATTTCTTTATCCCAATAGCCAAAATCTGTAGTTATATTAAAACGCTCCAATCCACCTTTACAAAATCCAGACTCCTTAGATATACCATACGGTGGGTCTAACAATACAAAATCTACAGATGAATCTTCTATTTGCTTTAACAAATTAATCGCATCAGTGTTATATAACTTATAAGTGTTATTATGTTTTTCAAACGATATATAATTCATAATCAACTCCATTTATTACGATAAGATTTATTATCACCATCAACGCTTGGTTTTCTAAATACCAACACATACTCGTGGCACTTTGGCATTATTTTCAAACCAAGTTTCTCAAATGAACCTACAGCTTGCATAGCCTGTCCATTTAAACTGTTAATAATTATATCGTGTTGTAAAAAACCAACTTCCTTACACAAGGATATTGTGTCACCATGAAAATTATAAAATGTATCATCTCTACGAAAATCATTTACAACTGCTATCGCAAAACCGTTTGGTTTTAATATCCTATAATGTTGTTCTATTGCTTTCTTATATTGAGCCAAAAATTCATCATAGGTATTTATATCAGACATTTGGTAATCCGTACTTTCATATTTTTCAACATTCCAATAAGGTGGGTTGAAAAGAACCAAGTCTGCAAAATCTGATTTAAACTTTTTGGTTTTGATATCAATAGCATTGTATCCAAGGTCTGTAACAGTTTTTGTTCCTATTAATTTTGATGTTACTGCATCACACAAGAATGATTCTAGTATTGTATCATTATCACCAATACTATCTTTAACAATTTTTTGTGTATTCTTTATCTCATTCATATATTTAGGAACAACATCACAAGAGTATGAATGTCTACCACATAAATAAGATATGATACCTATAACACCTCTGCTCCCATACGGTGCAACAACTATATCTCCCTGTAATGTATAATATTTAATTATACGCATCACAACATCTGGATTGAATAAAGATAATTTTGTTTCACCTTTCTTGCCACCTTTACCTTTATCCTTAAATGACTTATTACCGATAACATCATTAACATAGTCTGTCAACTTTTTGGATTTTTTAACATCCCATATAGATTTTGGAACAAAACCGTATTTATCTGAAACAAGTCCTTTGCTTTCGTTGATATTATTATCCCCATACGGATTAAATAATAATTTTGTCTTGCTTTTATTTATAGCCATATTTTCAAATAGGGCAAGCCATAAGGCTCACCCATATTCCTTTCATTTATTATTTAGTTGTAGTGGACAATATTATCTTTTCTTTTTACCCTTACCATTTTTATTCTTTATGGCTTTCTCATCCTCAAAAACCTCATCCTCAAATTCTTCATCAAGGATTTCATCAAGTTCTTCCTCTGTTACTTCAGGCTCTTCTTCCTCTTCAGCTTCCTCTTCGTCAAGTGCTTCAAGTTTCTCAATGAGTGCCTCTGCCTTGTCCTTTGGTGTGTACTTAATTCCGTTCTCCTTGCAAAGCTTGCGAAGTTCACCCAATGACATTGAAGAATAATCTACTGCATCTTCATCGTCTTCTTCTTCCTCTTCTTCGCCAATGCGAACAATACCGTGTCTGTCAAAAGCTTCCTCAACTTTTTCATCAAGCTCAATAGATGAATCAAATACTAAGTTATACTCTTCCGTTCTCTCTGAAATAAATTCTGAAAGTGAATCCAAAGCATCGACCTGTGGTGCAAGTGTTTCGAACATATCTATCAATCCACTGTTATATAACAGAACACTCATAACAGCTGTAACAGTTGTGTTAAGGTCTAACTTCTTAACCTTACCCTTGCCAGAATAAACTTTAAGTTCATCCAAATCCATACCCATGAATAACTCATCATTGATAACCAACACATTCTTCTTTGCCATAATCTTATAGCTCCTTTTCTTATAAAAATTTGTTTTATGTAAGTTATATTCAACTCACACTCGTTCCTAGCACACTTTGGTATTTGTAACATCGGTTTGGCTTACCATCATCAGTACACATATAGCCATTATGTGCAGACACCCTTTCGGGTGTTTCGGTTTTAATATTTGATTGAATCCAAAGCTGTATGTATTAGTTCAATATAAGCATTGTATAATTTGATATCGCTGAATATCGCCCTGTTGGTTTCAACATTTTTATGAACACATTCAGAATCCTTATATGTATGAGGGATATCTTTATCAGCTTTCTGATACCATATCTTATGAAACCTGTTATAGCATTTTGTTTCTTTCCCAACATCTTCGGATTTATAATAAACAACCTGAAATGCATCTTCGTTGATGTTGTCCAACTTTCTGACCTTTTTGTACTTGTATTCATTCAATCGAACTCGTATGTATTCTACAATGCCTTTTTCTTTGTCGATAACAACAAATTCTTCTGTTAATATTTCAATGTCATCGTCAGTATAAATCTCTCCATCTTCACTGACTATATTTACAAATGTTCTGTTTAGTTTAATAACTAAATCGCTACCATCAACTGTACTAACTCTTTTAATTTCCTTTAAATCCTTCATTTCTTTTTCTCCTTTGAAAACTCTGTATTTTGTTTTGTAAGCCTTATTTAACTTACAAT
>CAUTSU010000028.1:0-5506 GCA_963541105.1 uncultured Alphaproteobacteria bacterium | reverse complement strand
CTCCAGATAATCAAAATAATTTTATAAAAGATTATTTGAGTAAATCTCTTTATGTTGGCAATAATGCTATGAAAGCTGATGCTACTAATTCATCACGAGTAGATTCTTCCAGTGATGTTACATCAGCGTTAGATAGTGAAATTAATGGAAGTATCTTTACAATAGATGCAGAAGTAATCGCCCTATCAAAAGGAAGGTTAGAAATGATACTTTCTAATCCATCTTTTTATGATATTTCAAATTCTTTTGATATAACAATTGCTAAAAATATTTATGGAACTTTAATTACTGCATCCAATAAAGCATTGTTTATAAAGTATGTTAATGATTTATCAGGTAAGATAAATATTTTTATTATTAAAAGTCGAAATGGAAATGATCGTGAATGTGCAATTTATAAAGCAATTGGTGGGCAGGTTATATCAATTCCAGCGGAAGAATCTGTTGCAAGTAAAAAAATCAATTCATATATTGGTGGATGTGATGTTTTAAAAGCTTATTAATTAGGTTATATATTTTTTTAGTACAGATTATGATAAGTGTAGCAAATCAAAAAATAATCGATCAAGTTAGGTTAAATATTTCTGATATTCGGGGGTTCCTTTGACGAAGATAAATTAAAGTTAGAACTTGCAAATTTAACAGATATATCTTTATCTCCTGATTTTTGGAATGATATTACGTTCGCCAATAGTATTATGTCCAAAAAATCTAAAATAGAAGAGCAACTAAATATATTAAAATCATCAGAATCTGAGTTATTAAATATTATAGAACTATTTAATTTATTAGATATTCACTCAAATAATTTTATTGAAGATGAACAAGAAATTACATCTGAATTAAACAAGCTTTTATCAAAAACTAATGATGTAAAAGTAAATATATTATTAGATAAACCTGAAGATATTAATAATGCATATATGGAAATACATGCGGGAGCTGGTGGAACAGAAAGCTGCGATTGGGTTAGTATGTTACTTAGGATGTATATGAAATTTTGTGATTCCAAAAATTGGAATTACAAAGTTTTGGAGATGCAAAATGGTGATGAAGCCGGGATACAAATAAATGGAAGTTATGCTTTTGGATGGCTTAAAACGGAAAGAGGGGTACATAGATTAGTTCGTATATCTCCATTTAATGCAAATGGTAAAAGACAAACAACTTTTGCCTCTGTCTGGGTTTATCCAGTTGTTGATGATACTATCAAAATTGATATACAAGAAAAGGATTTAAGGATTGATACTTACAGATCATCTGGTGCAGGTGGACAACACGTAAATAAAACAGATTCTGCGGTTCGTATTACTCATTTGCCAACTAAAATAGTTGTTGCTTGTCAAACTGAACGTTCTCAACATCAAAATAAATCAATTGCTTTATCAATGTTAAAATCAAGATTATATGAATATGAACAAGCTAAAAAGGATGCAATAAAAGATGTTGAAAATTCACAGAAAACAGATATTGGATGGGGAAATCAAATTCGTAGCTATGTATTACAACCATATAAACTAGTTAAGGACTTAAGGACAGGTATTGAATCATCAAATCCTGATTCGATTTTAAACGGTGATATAGGTCTGTTTCTAGGTCAACTAGAACTTTACAAGCATTAAATTTTAATATACAATGAGTGCTATATTGGGGAGAATTTTATATGCATAAAGTTTCTTTTAATAAATTTCTACTTACTGTATTTCTTGTTCCTATTGTTTCAGGATGTGACATAGAAAGTATTTTAAATATGGATGATAGTGATTTTTACTACGATGATGAAAAATGCATCGATGAAGGATGTAATGAATCAGATAGACGAGAAAAAGAGGAAAGTAGCGATAAGGAAAACACATCCGAGGATTCTGGGAAAGATTCTTATGAGGATAAAATTGATAGGATAAAAGAAGTAACCTCATATGATGTTATAGAACGTATGGATTCTGCAGGCAGTTATGATTTAATTGGTGGATATGAACCAGTGTCTGAAGCTGCTATTCAACGCTCAATTTTAAAGTGGGCTGATGGCAATACTAATGTATTTTTGCGTGATTATAAAGCACATACTGTAGAAATCAGGAAGACTCTCGGAAATACTGGGTTACAGGAGATGAGGATTAAATTTGTTCAAAATCCTTCTGGAGCACCATTAAATAGAAGAATATCTGATGTTCTTAATGAAATTGCAGACGCTGAGACTATTGAAACGTGTGGAGTTAATGCTAAGCCTTTAATTATTTATAACAAGCCTTCTTTTGAAGTTAAACAGGCTACATCATTTTATAAACCAGAAATAATTCGCAGTCAATATATTCGCGAATATGCTTATCGCTGTTTATACTAAATTTAAAAACAAGTTTTTTAGTTTATTCGAATATTATTTGTAGCTATTAATGAAAAGATTAGTTGTTGTCTCTTGTATTATTCATTTCAGATAATCTAGATAATATAAGATATACTTTTCCAACCACCCCAGTTTCTAATGTTGAATACAAAAACTTATCATGATCATAGTTCTTTGTTGTATCTAGCAATTTATCATAACTTTCCTTAAAATGATCAACCGAAGCTAACAAAGATTCATTCCTTTTAAGTGCTCTTCTAAAATTTTCATCAAAATCTGCAGTTGTATCTTTTAATGATAATATAATTCTGCAAGTTGCAATTATTCGATTATTTCCATATTTTTCCATCTCAGATGAAATTATCAGTTCGCTTGCAATTCCCGATCTGGTTATTATATCGGTTAATGTATCTGCAAGATCTTCCATTATCATCGGAAATACTTTAAAAAATTCTGATGAGTACGATATTTTAACCGATTCTATCATACGTCTTGCAATTACTTCTAATGTTGAACTAATTTTATTATTTACCAATGTAATTTGCTCAACAATTGATTTGTTCTTGAAGATAAAGAAGATAATGTATGTAAATATTAAAATTAATATACACAAAACTACTGGAATTGAAATCATCAATATTATACCAGCTAATTCATAAGGAGAAGAGTTTAAAAACCCTTGAAAACCCTTAATCGAATCGACATAGTTGAGACTAAACCTTATCCAAAAAATACATAAAAAAACTATAGTACTTGTAATTATTGATAAAGCTAACATATTGATTTCTCGTGTTTTTTAAAAGTGTATTCCACCGTATGTGAACAATTATACTATATTTCAAATTTATCTTAAAGATTTTTATTGTTTTTTTGAATGTCAATACCTTTTTTATCTTCTTTTCATAAAATTGTCTTGTACAAAATTTTCATTTTTAATAAACTCCAAACAAATTAGTAGTTGTTAATTAAGTATTGGGAGCATTAAATGAAAACATCACATACGACTATGTTTTACAAAAGACCTAATAACTTAGTTTTTCCAGAGTGTAAGTATACACAAATCCAGAATCGTGATGGTTGTAATGTTCCATTTGATGCATATAAAATATATATGGCTATTAAAAATGGTGCGACGGTTACTGGTGAGTTTGATGATACAGTTGTCTTGAAACTTACTAATATTGTTATAGAAACTTTGAACTCTGAATTTAAAGATGCTTCTAGTGATGACATTCTTTATATAGAACATATACAGGATACTGTTGAAAAAATTTTAATTGGTGAAAATTATCCAAAAACAGCTAAGTCATACATACTATACCGTGATAATCGTACAAAGATCAGAAATTCTAAATCTATTATGGTTGATGTAGAATCATCAATGAATGAGTATTTGCGTGGTGAAGATTGGCGTATTCATGAAAATTCAAATCAGGGATATTCAATTGGTGGTTTAATTTTAAGTAATTCTGGTAAAATTACGGCCAATTATTGGTTAAGTTATATTTACCCAACTGAAATAGGTATGGCGCACAGGAATGGCGATTATCATATTCATGATTTGACAATGTTTTCTGGATATTGTGCTGGATGGTCACTGCGTATGTTAATCGAAGAAGGTTTTAATTGTAATGGTCAACATGTTCAGTCATCTCCTGCAAAACATTTATCGACGATTTGTGCACAGATGATTAATTTTTTTGGTACTCTTCAAAATGAATGGGCTGGAGCACAAGCTTTTTCATCAGTAGACACTTATTTAGCAGGTTTTGTTCGTAAAGATAACCTTAATTATGATCAAGTAAAACAAGCTATACAGGGTTTAGTTTATAATCTTAATGTACCAAGCCGTTGGGGTACACAAACTCCATTTACAAATTTTACGTTTGATATGGTTTGTCCAACTGATTTGCGTGATAATCATCCAATAATTGGCGGTGAAGAGATGCCATTTACTTTTGGAGAACTCCAAAAAGAAATGGACATGATTAACGAGGCGTACGTTGAAGTAATGACTGCAGGGGACGCATCTGGGGCAACTTTTACTTTCCCGATTCCAACATACAATATTACAAAAGATTTTGATTGGAATTCAAAAATTGCAAATAAACTTTTTGAAATGACTGCAAAATATGGAACACCATATTTCCAAAACTTTATTAATTCTGATTTGAAACCAGGGGACGTTAGATCAATGTGTTGCAGGTTACAACTTGATCTACGTGAACTTTTAAAACGTGGTGGTGGTTTATTTGGTTCTGCCGAACAAACGGGATCAATCGGGGTTGTTACAATAAATTGTGCACGTCTTGGATATTTATTTAAGGGCAATGAAAAGTCTCTATATTATAGATTAGATTATTTACTTGAACTAGCAAAACAATCTTTAGAAATAAAACGTAAAGTTTTGACTCAACAGTTGGAAAATGGTTTATACCCGTTTACTAAACGTTATTTAGGCAGGTTCAACAACCATTTTTCAACAATAGGTGTTAATGGTGTTAATGAAATGATTCGTAACTTTACGGATGATAAAGAAAATATTACCACATCTTACGGATTAAATTTTGCAGAAAAATTGTTACTCTATATCCGTGAAAAAATGGTTCAATTTCAAGAAGAAACAGGTCACTTGTATAATCTTGAGGCAACCCCTGCAGAAGGTACGTGTTACAGATTCGCAAAAGAAGACATAAAAAGGTATCCTGATATAATTCAAGCAGGTTTTGAGGGTGCTCCATATTATACAAATTCAACTCAAATTCCTGTTAGCTATACAAATGATCCTTTTGTTGCTCTTGATTTACAAGATAAGTTGCAAACAAAATATACTGGGGGAACTGTTTTACATTTGTACATGTCTGAAAAAATTTCGTCAGGGGAAGCCTGTAAAAAACTTGTTAAGACTGTTTTATCAAATTATAGATTACCGTATATTACAGTTACACCTACGTTTTCTGTATGCCCAATTCATGGATATATCGCGGGTGAGCATGAATATTGCCCAAAGTGCGATGCAGAAATTGAAAAAAAGAAAAAATCAATGTGCTGTTGCGAACATAGTTAGATTTTGATTTTTTATGTTTATTTTTATGAGGATCTATAAATATTAGAAGGAAGGAGAAAAAATGTCAGAAGTAATTAATTTGTTTGAAAATAAGA
>CAUTSU010000027.1:0-5655 GCA_963541105.1 uncultured Alphaproteobacteria bacterium | reverse complement strand
TGTCCAGATTTAAAATAATTGTTGAATATAACGGTACAGGATTTTATGGTTGGCAACAACAAATCAGTAAACCTTCAATTCAAGGTTCTATACAAAATGCAATTAAATCATTTTGTAATGTAGATACAGAAGTATATGGATGCGGTCGAACAGATGCAGGTGTTCACGCATATGCAATGCCAGCACACTTTGATTTACCAGATAATATAAATAAAAATAATTTACAAGAGAATACAATTCTCAATGCAATAAATTTTCACTTAGATGTACAAAATCATAATCAAATAAAAATTTTATCTGTTAAAAACGTTGATAATAGTTTTCATGCAAGATTTGATTGTAAAAAAAGAAACTATGTTTATAAGATATTAATTAGAAAATCAAAACCAGCACTTTTAAATAATTTTGTGTGGCATTTATATAATGATTTATCAATAGAAGATATGAAAGCAGCATCTGAATTTTTAATTGGAAAGCATGATTTTACTTCATTTAGATCAGTTAACTGTCAGTCAAAATCACCGATTAAAACACTGGATAGTATTAATTTTAAATGTATTGATAACTCAAATAATGATTTTTTTGAGAAACGCATAAATATATATTTTTCAGCAAAATCTTTTTTACATCATCAGGTTAGAAATATGGTTGGTTCATTAGTCGATGTTGGCTTAAAAAAAATACAACCAGATGAAATAAAAAATATTCTAAAAGTTTGCAATCGAAGAGCTGCTGGGGTTAATGCACCTGCATATGGATTATATTTTTTATCTGCAGAATACTAAATTGGTATTGAAAATAACTAATATCAGCTATATATTTAAAATGTGCGAGTGTGGTATAGTGGTAGCACGTCAGCTTCCCAAGCTGAAAATGAGGGTTCGATTCCCTTCACTCGCACCACTAAAATAATAGGAACTTTGTAAATGAAGAAAGTTAGAACACGTTTTGCACCATCTCCGACAGGATGGCTCCATATTGGTGGACTCCGAACAGCATTGTTTGCATACTTAATTGCAAAGAAGAATGATGGAGATTTTATTTTACGAATTGAAGATACCGATAAAAATCGCACAGTTGAAGGAGCAACCGATTTTATATACAACGCATTGAAAATTGCAAAACTGCAACATGATGAGGGTCCAGATATCGGTGGTGATTATGGTCCCTATGTTCAAAGTGAGCGTGCAGAGACAGAGTTATATAAAAAATATGCTCATCAACTTGTTAAAAATGGTCATGCTTTTTATTGCTTTTGTGAGAAACATGATTATGAAGAACTAATTGATACAGATTTAGATAGTAATAAATATGTTAAACAAAATGATCCATGTAAAAATATTTCATTAGAAGAGGCAAAAAAAAGAATAGCTAATGGAGAACAATACGTGATCAAACAAATTATTCCACCTGGCACAACAACATTTGAAGATACAGTTTTCGGTAAAATTACAGTTGATAACAAAACATTAGATGAGCAGGTTTTAATAAAATCTGATGGATATCCAACATACAATTTTGCAAATGTTATTGATGATCATTTAATGGAAATAACACATGTTGTTCGTGGAAGTGAATACTTATCTTCCACTCCTAAATATGACCTTTTATATTATGCTTTAGGTTGGACACCACCGGTATATGTTCATGTTCCACAAATTATGAAAGATAAATCGCATAAGTTAAGTAAACGTAATGGTGATGCCTCTTTCCAAGATTTAATATCAAAAGGTTTTTTACCTGAAGCAATATTAAATTACATAACCTTACTTGGGTGGCATCCATCAGATGATAGGGAAATATTTTCAATTGAAGATTTAAAGAAAGAGTTCAGCATCGATAGAATTGCAAAATCTGATGCTATATTTGATCCTGAAAAACTGCGTTGGATGAATGCAGTTTATATAAGAAATTTATCTGATGATGAATTTCATAAAAATGCACTACCATTTTATAATAAAGTTATAACAAAAAATCTTAATTTGAATGAAATTTCAAAATTATTAAAGGAACGAATTGAAACATTTGCAGATATTCCAGAAATGATTGATTTTTTTGAAGTGTTACCAGAATATAGCACAGATTTATACATTCACAAAAAAATGAAAACTACAAAAGAAATTGCAAAAGAAGTGCTGCCAGTAATCAAAGAAAGTTTGGAAAAATTGTCCAATTGGAATTATGAAAATATAAAGCAAGTATTTATGGAAATTGTGACAAAACTTAATTTGAAAAATGGGCAAGTATTTTATCCTGCAAGAATTGCATTATCTGGTAAAGAATTCACTCCAGGAGGTCCTGTTGAAATTGCAAATATTCTAGGAAAAGATGAAACATTAATCAGATTAGAAAATGGGATTAAAAAACTGAATCAGTAAAACATAAAAAAAACTCTCTAACCAAATTAAGAGAACTTTTTAAAATAGGTGAATATCTAAAACCACTTAAAAAATTTAAATATACTTTTCCTTACTTCTATAAAAATATATGTTCATTGTAATTTCCCTTAATATACTATTATCAATCATCTAGTTGTATATCAAATTTATGGAAGATATGGTCAATAAAATATTGATAAAAGTACAAATTTATTTTACTATTCTAAACAGTTTTATTAGAAATAGAGGTAATTGAAATGGAAAATTTATCATCAGTTCAATATTTATACATAGTTATTGGTATATTAGTACTATATACAATACTTGCATATAACTCACTTGTAGCACTGCGTCATAATGTAAAAGAAGCGGCCTCAGATATAGAAGCACAACAAAAAAGAAGATATGATTTAATCCCCAATTTGGTAGAAACAGTAAAAGCATATGCTAAACATGAACGTGAAACTTTAAACGCTGTAATAATGGCGAGAAATGCAGCAATGAGCAATACTGGTACGTTATCATCAAAAGAAGCTGATGAGAAAGCAATAACGACTGCATTAAAATCAATTTTTGCTTTATCTGAAAGCTATCCAGATCTAAAATCAAATACAAATTTTTTAGAATTACAACAAGAATTAACAGATACGGAAGATAAGATTATGGCTTCACGCAGATTCTATAATTCAAATGTAAGGGAAATAAATATAGCGATTGATACTTTTCCAAAAAATATAATCGCAAAGGTTTTTGGATTTAAGTCAGAATTATTTTTTGAACTTGATGAATCAGAAGCAAAAGAAGTAAAGCAGGCGATTAAAGTAAAGTTCTAATAATTGTCAAATACAATATATTCACATATATCTGAGAATAAACGTGACACAGCAATAATAATTGCAATGTTTCCGCTGTCGTTGTTTATATTAATGTTTTTGCTATTTTTTATATTTGGGCAGAAAACAGACGATATTTCGTTTTACGATTATACATACCAAACTGCAAGTATGGTTGCGAGTTTTTCGGGAATACTTACATTATCTTCCATAATATGGATATTATTTGTATATTTTTTTGGTGATAAGCTCGTTTTATCTATTTCTAAAGCGAATGAACTGTCTAAAAAAGATAATCCTACAGTTTATAGATTAGTTGAAAATATTGCAATTACTGCAGGACTTCCAACACCAAAAATTTGTATAATAGAAGATAATGCATTAAATGCATTTGCAACTGGTAGAAACCCAGAGACAAGCACTATAGTTTTAACATCCGGAATAATTAAAAAATTAGATAAGCAAGAATTAGAAGGCGTGATTGCTCATGAAATGTCACATATTGGGAATCATGATGTAAGAACTATGCTATTAATTGTTGCAGGAATTGGTTTTTTTACATTCTTAGGATCTGTGTTATTACGTTTTGCAAGTTCTTCGAGAATAAGTTCAAAGAAAAATGGAGATAAGGCAGTGCTATTCTTGTTTGTGATAGCAATAGGTTTATTAGTATTTGGATATATTATCGCCCCATTAATTAGATTGGCTTTATCAAGAAAACGTGAATATCAAGCAGATGCAACAGCAGCATTAATAACCAGAAACCCGATTGCCCTTGCAAATGGATTACAAAAAATATCACAAGCCTCGATTGCAATAAATCTTAATGAAGTTTCTGCGATGTGTATAGAAAACCCAATACATTCGAAGGTTTCTATATTTGGATCTTTATCTGGTTTATTTTCTACACATCCACCTGTTGAAAAAAGAATAGAAGCATTAAGATTAATGGGTAAATGAAGTTTCTAATAAAAATACTTTATTTATATAATCAGAGTTATATAATAGATTACGTAATAAGAGTTCATTAACCAGTTAGAAAAAAATGAGTAACAGTTTTTCACAAAAAAGTAAAAAAAGTACAGTTAAGATTGTTTTTTTGACGGCAGTTTTTATTTCGATATTAAGTTATGTAATCTATTATTTTACATATAATGATGGACCACAAAATAAAATTAAAAACATAGATTCTGATAATTTGATGGCATCTATATCTGAAGAAAAACAAATAAATAATAATTTACAAGGGCAGAAGATATTTTATTTGTTCTATTTACCAACTTGTCCACATTGCCATAATGCAATGAATTATATTAATAAAAATTTAAAATCCATGTATAAAGATATAAATTTTATTTTTGTAAATGTATCAAATAAAAGTGAAAGAAATTTTTATTTTAAGTTTAAAAAAGAACTAAACATTCTTGCAAATGGGGTACCTGTTGCAGTGATTGGAAAAAAATATATTCTTGGATTTGGTCAAGGTACTGATGAGGAATATATAAAGACAATAAAAGAAGAATTACTTCAAAAAAAGTAAAAACTAATTACTTTTGTTTTTCCTTTTGTATATTTTTTGCTATGTCTAGGATAGCATTTGTCTTATCAACTGTACCACTTGGTTTTTGCTTACTTATCATTTCTTGTGCTTGTGGAAAGATTTTTGTTACATCTTTTTTTAAGAAATCCCGAGCAAATTGATAACCCAATACTCCACCCCATACACCACAGTTTGCAATCAAAAACCCACCAGTAATAAAAGGGGTAGCATACAGTAAACCACTTCCACACAATTCAATGGTTTTAATCATCGTATCTATTCTATCTGGTTTATCATTCGTAACTTTTATAGTTTTAGGTTGTCTATTCATTAAATCAGCAACTAATTCAACTATTTTATCTGCCATAATATTCCTTTTGTTTATCTATCTTATGTATTAGAATACTTATTATTACATAAATAGTCAAATAAAGTATAGATAAGCAAAATGTTATTAAGTGATTTTGATTTTAATTTACCAACAGAACTAATTGCCAAATACCCACTAAAAAATAGAGATGAAGCAAAATTTTTAATCGTAAATCCAAAATGTAAAGATGGGGATGTTGAGATAAATGATAAAAATGTTTTTGACTTACCAAGTTATTTAACAAATAAAGATGTGATTGTATTTAATGATACAAAAGTTATTCCCGTTAGATTGAATGGATTAAAGGATCAAATAAAAATTGAAGTAACACTTTTTGAACAAACTGAATCGGATAAATGGCAATCATTCTGTAAAAAAACAAAGAAATTAAATGTTGGAGATAAAATAATTTTCGCAAATGATTTTTTTGCAACTGTTATACAAAAAAATGGTGAAGATGGAACACTATTACAATTTAATTACAGCGATGGTGATTTAATAAATGCCTTATTTAAGTATGGAATTATGCCATTA
>CAUTSU010000026.1:0-5722 GCA_963541105.1 uncultured Alphaproteobacteria bacterium | reverse complement strand
TTATAATATTATCAATTCTTAATATTTTTGTAAATATGCATTTTTACTATATTTTTAACTAATTTATAACATCTTGTGGTCCATCAACCTGTATAATTTTTGTATTTGGGATCTGTCTTAATGCTTCTGCTAGCTCAAAATCATTTCCTCCTTTAAATGTTTTATCTCCCATAAAAATTATTTCTTCATCTTGGTATCTCTTTCTTATATGATTTGCGATCTGTCCTTTACCCAACCCTTTTTTAGTAATATCTATGGATATCGAGCCTCCAACTGATATATCATATTCTGGAAATTTATCTTGTAAAATTTTTTGTATTTTTAATCGCTCTCCATTTTGTTTATCCCAATTTGAATACTTATCTCTTTCAGAATATGGACAATCTCTTCCCAATACAGAAAAGTTAATCATACCAATTCTTTTTTCAATATAATTTTGGTATAATTTATGTGGATAAAGAGTAGTAGATCTAAATTTTTCAAGCATATTGAATAGTTCAATATCTGGGTTGAATTCATTTTTGTACACAATATTTCCCTTAACCCACAACATATTACCCATAGAACAATATATCCCGGTGAAATTATTCATAACCTCAAATGAAATTTGTTCTGATATTTTTTTTAAATCGGAACCGCTGGCAATAAATGTTATGTTATTTTGCTGAAAATTACTAAACTTAAATGCAAAATCGTCATTCATTCTTTGTCTAGCTGGTGTCAATGTTCCGTACATATCAAAAATATATAATGCCATTTTTTTATTTAAATTTTATTTAATACACTTTTCAAATAATTTATTTTATCTTTAATATCAAAATGATGATTTCCAACAAAGAAGCCATTTTTATCAATATAATCAGCATTATTAAGATTTCCAAAAATTTCATAATTGAAGTATTTTACAACTTCTTTTCGTGCGAAATTGCCTGCAACGATTGGACGTACATCTATATCTGCTGCATTTAAAGCCTGAATTATTTTTTTTCTATCGATACAATTGTCTTTTATGACCATTGAAAAACCAAACCAACTAGATTGCCCAATTTCTTTTTGCAAAATAAAACGTTTATCGTCTTTAAATGTATTTATAAAATATTCGGCATTATTCCTTCTATATTTTATAAATTCTGGTAACTTTTTTAACTGTTCTATACCAATTGCTCCCATCATTTCTACTGGACGAACATTGTACCCTGGTAAAATAAAACGAAAACTTTCATCAAAGGTGAAATCAGATTTTATACACAATTTATTTTTCTGTGGTAAATGACGTGTCCATCCATGCGATCTAAGAGCAATTAATATGTGAAATAACTCTTCATTATCAGTTCCTATTACCCCACCTTCCATTGTTGCTATATGATGTGAGAAAAATGTCGAATATGTTCCCATCAAACCAATTGAACCACATGCTTGATTTTTATATCTTGCACCAAGAGACTCACAATTATCTTCTAACAAATATATGTTTTTACCTTTGATTAAATTTTTAATAACATCATATTCATTTGAATTTCCAAGTAAATTTACAGCAAAGATTAACCTGGTTTTATCAGATATAGCATCAGATAATTGTTTCAAATCAAAATTTAATGTATCTAAATCAATATCAACAAATTTTAATTTTAAACCGTATTGATACAATGGAAAATATGTTGTTGCCCAAGATACAGCAGGAACTATAACCTCGTCACCATATTTTAAAGGATTATCTTTTTTATAAAATAAAGCAGCAACTGCCAATAAATTTGCAGATGATCCGGAATTTACCATAACACAATATTTACTATCAGTAAATTTTGCAAAATCGATTTCAAACTGTTTAACACAATCTCCCATTGTGTACATATTACTTTTAATAACTTTTTGGATTGCATTAATTTCCTTTTCATCCCAAGATGATGCTGCTAATTCATATTTAACCATATTTTGTTTTTCCATAGTATTTCCTTTCTTGTAGTTATCGATATCTTACAATTCATTTTTTAAAAAATATTCGTATGTCTCTTTTATTCCTTCTTCTAATGAATATTTTAATTTTAAGCCAAGTGATTTTTGTTTAGAAACATCCATCAATTTTTGTTGCATCCCCTCTGGTTTTGTTAAATCATGAGTAAATTTACCATTATATCCAATAACTTTTGCAATTATTTTATAGTAATCATTAATTGAATAATCATACCCACTTCCAATATTCATTATATTTGGCATTTCATCAAATCTATCTAAAATTTCTGAAATAATTATTGCAAAATCTGATGCAAACATTTCTTCTCTTCTTGATTTTCCAGTTCCCCAAATTTCAACGCTTTCTGATTTATTTATTTTTGCGAAATATAATTTTTTTATTACTGCAGGAATCATATGGGAATTACTTTCACCAAATTTATCGTATTTTCCATACAGATTACATGGAATAATCGTTTTATAAAAAAATCCATCAAATTGATTGGTAATAAAGTCACACATTTTTAATATTGCTGTTTTTGCAATTGCATATCCTTCATTTGTTTGTTCAAATTTACCTGTAAAGATTAAATCTTCTGTTAGTGGATTGGGTGCTTTTGCTGGATAAGCACAAGAAGAAGATAAATTTAAAAATCTTCTAACTCCTGCTTCTTTAGCGGATTTTACTACATTTAAACCCATAAGTATATTTTCAGTAAAATAATCAAATTGATTTATCATATTTGCCTGAATTCCACCAACTTTACCAGCACAATGGATAACTATATCTGGTTTGTTATGATTTAAAAATTTTTTAACTGCATCAGTGTTTAATAAATTCAATTCAGAACTAGAAGGGTGCAATATTTCATATTTGCTATTATCTAAATTTTCTATTATATTCTTCCCAACTAACCCACTTCCTCCTGAAATATAAATTTTTGTTTTCATAATTATTTCCTATTAATTTAAGAATCTTGTGGCAATGGTATTTTATATCCGTTTTCTTTTAATAGTTTTTCTTTTTTAGCAATTTCCATATCGCTATCAATCATTTCTTTACACAAACTTTTTAAATCGTATTTTGGTGTCCAACCCAATTTTGTTTTGGCCTTTGTTGCATCTCCTAACAATAAATCTACCTCTGCCGGTCTAAAATATCTTGGATCCACTTCTATAAGAATTTTACCTGTTTGTTTGTTTAATCCTTTTTCTTCAGTACCACTTCCTTGCCAAATTATTTCTATACCAACTTCTTAAATGCCATTGAAACAAAATCACGAATTGATGTAGTAGTACCAGTTGATAAAACAAAATCATCGGGTTTATTATGCTGTAAAATTTTCCACATTCCCTCAACATAATCTTTTGCATGGCCCCAATCTCTCTTTGCACTAAGATTTCCTAAATATAATTTTTCCTGTAATCCTAATGCAATTCGTGTTGCCGCCATTGTAATTTTTCTGGTTACAAATGTTTCTCCACGTCGTGGACTTTCATGGTTGAACAATATTCCATTGCTAGCATACATACCAAAACTTTCACGATAATTTACAACAATCCAGTATGCATATAGCTTTGCAACCGCATAAGGAGATCTTGGATAAAATGGTGTTTTTTCAGATTGTATAGGTTCTTGAATTAATCCATACAATTCTGAAGTAGATGCCTGATAAAACTTTGTTTTATTTTCAAGTTTATTTATTCTAATTGCCTCTAATAAACGTAATGTTCCAATTGCATCGGTGTTTGTCGTAAATTCTGGACAGTCCCAAGAAACTTTAACATGGCTTTGAGCTCCTAAATTATATAATTCATCAGGCTGAATTTCTGCAATTAATCTTATAAGATTAGAAGTATCAGTTAAATCACCATAATGCAGATGAAAATTTGAGTTATCATGAACATCTTGAATTAAATGATCAATTCTTTGAGTATTAAATGATGACGATCTTCTTTTTAAACCGTGAACTTCATATCCTTTTTGTAAAAGTAATTCTGCTAAATAAGATCCATCTTGTCCGGTTACTCCTGTAATTAGTGCTTTTTTCATAATGTTCCTCTAATATTTAAATTGATATGATTCTTCGTAATCTAAATTATGACATATTCCACGATAATGATTTAATGATAAAATCCGATCAGAATAATTTATATGTTTTGTCTGTGATTTATACATATTTATAATACTCGCCTTTTTGTCTTTAACATCTGTAATATCTATGTAATGGGTTGGATTTAGCGTATTCCATATTTCGTAATAAACAATTTGAGCTGTCCCGTATTGTTGTTTTTTAAGCATCCTTGATACTGCCATATGGTCAGGGTGGCTATCCGAAGGATTTGGAATTAAAATATAATCATATTCTTTTAAAGATAATTTAGAAAACTCTTTTTTATTTTCTAATAAATGAGAATCTTCTATTCCAAGACATTTGTAAGAATTTACATTTACAATATTCATTACTGATGTAAATTCTTTTAATCTTATTTCTACCATTTTCTTTGGATTTATATCTGGATCACCATAACGCCCATCAGTTAATAGATAAACATCACACTGTGACCCATATTTACACAATAATCCCCCACAACCTATCATCTCATCATCTGGGTGAGGGGATAATATCGCAATTTTATCAGTTGGTTTTATATCCCATTGTTCAGGATACAGTAAACTTCTTTTTCGTTTTCTAATTATTTTTAAAAAAATTTTTTTTAACACTTAATACCTTTCTATAATAAATTATTTTTTCCTTTTCAATTTGAAAAATTGATTAACATATTTACATCTATCCAATATTTTTTTTATAAAAGACTTTTTATTTAAATTTTTCGTTGTACTTAAATAAAATTTTGATAACTTTGAAAAACTACTGGCACATAAAATATCTTTGTTAAATTTTGGAATACCCCCCCCGTATGTTTTTCAATTATATTTATTAAAAATTTTTCTAATTCTAAATCATAATCTATCTTATGTTCAGGTGTTATGAAAATAGGTTCTTTTAAGATTTTTAGATATTCATCATCATGAGTATCTAAATATTTTACATAATCAATTACTTCATCAAATGATTTGTAATCATGACAATTAATAATTGCATTTGGATTAAACATTCTGTTGATTTTTGAATTTCCCCAATAAATAGGGATTGAATTGACCATAAGTGGTTGAATTATTTTTTCTGTTGTGTATCCATTACATGAAAAATTTTCAAAAGCAATTGTAAATTTATAGTCTTTTACAAATTGAACTTTAGCATTAAACCAATCTTGATTATCACCTTTAACAAAACATTCAGGATCTATATTATGTAAAACTGTCCCTGGGCAATCAATATGTTTATAGTTCATTAATTTTTGACAAAAATTCTTTCTGATTTCTGTGCCTTTTGAAAATTCATTTGAATAAACAAAGTTACAAAATTTTCGATTAACTAAATTATTTGATATAATTTTTCTGGATCTTTCAATTTGGGGTAAATGTTTGTAAAAATGGCTGTAACGCAAATATCTGTCTTCAAATTGCATATAATCAAAACCTATACCATAATCACATTCATTAAAATTTATTGATGAACACTCAGGAGCATAACAAATTTTAATACAATTATATTTAAGAAATTCCATATCATCAGGTAAACGATTACAATAAAACAAAAAATCCGGATCATCAGATATTTCTACAATATAGTGATTTTTTAAAATATCTAAAAAAATTGTATCCCTATAAAAATTTTTCCATAAATCAGTAAATTTTACTTTTATT
>CAUTSU010000025.1:0-5816 GCA_963541105.1 uncultured Alphaproteobacteria bacterium | reverse complement strand
AGTTAATCTCTTTATTTTTAAGAGATTAACTTATTATTTTATTCATAAATTAAATTTGGATCATATAATTTACCTATTACCTTATTTGGAAGGGCTTTTATTACTTCCTTTACTAATTCCTTTACATTTACTTCATACCCATCACAATGACTCTTTATAAATAAATCTACTTCTGCTTCACATCTTGATTGGCATTTTACTGAGTCTGTATCATATTTAGGTCTTATTCCTCCAAACATATTGTAATCGAAATATAGTTTAGAAGTGATATATTCGTTTTGGTTTGATCCAGAATAGGCTCTTATATAGTCGAAAGAGCATGATTTTTTACATGCTTCAATTAATTTAGATCTTTCATCATCAGAAAATCTTTTACATTTGATATGAATATTCTGTGCATTTAAGTTAAATGACATAAAATATGATATAATCGTTAAAAATATTAAATTAGTTTTATGTTTCATAACACTTCTCCTCTATTTGATTTAATAAAAAACCACTTCTAAAAGTGGTCGGAGAGTTAGAAAATCAAGAATAGAATTTGACCCCACAGCTTTCAATCAATAACAGATCTATTTTATAACTATGGCTCCCCGACCTTAATCGGAGAGAATAACTGTTACTATTTTAATATTTGTAATATTACTTAAATTTAAAATAAAAAAACAGCAACTAACGGTGCTATTCATTACCGTCTACTCAAGAAGGTTTCTAAGCCTCCGTATCCATCGGATACTAAATACAATTAAGTATCTTGAGGAGCAGGATAAACAAAAATTAAATATTTACAAGTAAAAACACTTGATTAAATTGATATTTGATAATAGCATGTAGCTAACCTTTCTGTTGGTTGGATGTTTATCCTTAATATCAACAGATAGATTTTGCATAATTTGTGAAATCTAACCACAGGGAAATAGATAGTTAATTTTTTTGCAGTGTGTTATCGAAGAGACAAACTGTATATATTAAAAGGAAAGTAATATGGCTTTTTATGAAAGTGTATTTGTATTAAGGCAGAACTTAACAACAACTCAGGTCGAAGATACAATTAAAAAATATGAAGATATCGTTTCTGAATTTAAAGGAAAAATTACAAAAACTGAAAATTGGGGATTACGCGGTTTAGCATACATTATTAAGAAAAACAAGAAAGGACATTATATTTTGTTTCAACTAGATTGTGACATTGCATGTATGAAAGAGTTAAATCGCAAATTATCATTGGATGAAGATGTTATAAGACATATGATTTTAAGAATTGAAAAGTTATCTAGTGATCCATCGCCAATATTAAATCAAAAAGAAGATGTAAGAAGTAATTTTAGAAAGTCTAATGTCGATGTATCAAATAAAGTAACAGATTCAGAAGAGGTGTAATGATGGTAAAAAAAAGTGATTTTCTAAAAGAAATAGAAGTTGATTATAAAAACATTCATTTGTTAAAAAAGTTTATTTCCGAAAGAGGAAAGATTATTCCACGTCGTTTAGCAGGGGTTAGTTCAAAAAAACAAAGGCAGATTGCATTGGCAGTTAAGAGGGCAAGGTTTTTGGCATTACTCCCATATGTTGCAGATAATCAATAAGTTTAAAGAGGTATATTATGGAAATAGTCTTATTAGAAAAAATTGAGGGACATGGAAATATTGGTGATGTCGTTAAAGTAAAAAATGGATTCGCTAGAAATTATTTATTCCCTTTGAAAAAAGCTTTGCGTGCAACAAAAGAGAATATTGCTTTTTTTGAATCAAAAAAAGCAGAAATTGAAAAAAAGAACATTGAAGCAATTAATGATGCTTCTGTTATTGCAAATAAAGTAAATGGGTTATCATTAGTAGTAATACGAAGTGCTGGAGATTCTGGACATTTATATGGATCGGTTTCTTCAAAAGATATTGCATCTCTTTTAAGTATTAAAGGTATTCAAATCGATAATAAGTGTATCCGTATTGATAATCCAATTAAAGAAATTGGCATATACAAATTAAAGGTTGTTTTACATGCCGATGTAAAGGCAGAAATTACGATCAATGTTGCAAGAACAGAAGATGAAGCAAGTAAAGCACTCAATAATTTGAAAAAAGATAATACTGCAAGCACTGATGAAGTAAATAAAACGTCAGAAGTTGATATTAGTGAGAAAATTTAAATTAAATATGATTGAGATTTAAAATCTTAATCATTTTACATAGATGGGTTGCTATGCCATTGGATAATGGAGATTTTTTAAGGAAGTTACCACAAAATATAGATGCAGAACAGGCATTGTTGTCATCTATCTTTTTAAATAATCGTGCAATTGAACGTGTAAGTGATTTTTTATTTCCAGAACATTTTTCGAACTCTGTTCATGCTGAAATTTATTCAGCATGTTTAAAATTAATAGCTCAGGGAAATTTAGCAGATCCAGTTACGTTACAAGATTACTTTAAAAGCAATGGAAAATTAGATGAAATAGGAGGAGTAGATTATTTATTTAAGCTTTCTAACTCAATTATTTCAGGTGCATCAGTTTATGAGTATGGAGTACTAGTATATGATAAAGCATTAAGACGTAAGTTAATTTCTTTTGGAAAAGAAGTAATTGATGATGCTTTCACAGTTGATATAGAAAAAGATGCAACGAAGCAAATTGAAATTGCAGAACAAAAACTATATAACTTAGCAACCACGGGGTTGGATAGTAATGGTGCCACACCAATTTCTTTAGGATTATCAGACACACTATCACAAATTGAATATGCAAGACAAAAAAATGGTTTAGCTGGTATCTCAACAGGTTTTGATGATTTAAACAGAGTAATTGGTGGATTTAATCCATCAGATTTGATTGTTTTAGCAGGACGCCCTGGTATGGGAAAGACAACATTTGCATTAAATTTATTATATAATGTTGCAGCTGAGGTTGCAGCAGGAAGAGTAGATAAAAATTTAAATGGTCCTGCTTTATTTTTCTCTCTTGAGATGTCAACCGATCAGTTAGCAGCAAAAATCTTATCATCTATTTCTGGAATATCATCATATGATATGCGTATTGGAAAAATATCAAATGATGAAGCAATGGAATTAAAGGAATTTGCAAAACAAATTGAAAAGTTACCAATATATATTGATGATACCCCTGCCCTTTCTGTTTCTGCAATCAGAACACGTGCAAGACGAATGAAAATGAAGGAAAAAGGCTTATCCTTAATTGTCATTGATTATATTCAATTGTTGTCTCCTGCAGGAGGTACAAAATCAGATAATAGAGTTGTTGAACTATCAGAAATGACCAGAGGACTTAAAATGCTTGCGAAAGAATTAGATGTTCCTGTAGTTGCATTATCACAATTATCACGTGCAGTAGAAACAAGAGGATCAAGACCAAGGGACAAAATCCCACAACTATCTGATTTGCGAGAATCTGGATCAATTGAACAAGATGCAGATATAGTAATGTTTACCTTTAGAGAAGAATATTATTTAGAAAAAGATTTAAAGGATATTGAATCAAAACACTTTGAAGCGATTCAGTTGAGATATGAAAAAGTAAAAAACTTAGCAGAAATATATGTTGCAAAACACAGACATGGGGCAACTGGGAATATTGAATTGTATTTTAATGGTAAATTAAGCCAATTTAAGAATTTTGACAAAAAGCACTAATTTTTATTTCTTGCTTGAATTTATATTTTTTGATATTATCGAAAAATCGAGATAGGGAGGTTTTAATGAACTTAATTTTTGAAAAAGTCGTTGTTCTTGCTTTTTTATCTTTTTGCATTGCTGGTTGTTCATCTGTTATGTATTCGACCGATGCTGTCGGTTTAGGTTATGATGATGCAGAATTAAAATTATCACCTTGTGCCTGTCTTGAAGTAAAGCAGAATCCAGGGTTACAAAAATGGGTTTCGGCAAGAATTTAGATGAAAAGAATACAAGTTATTCAAGTAAGATAGAATATGAAAAAGTTCCAATTTACCCATCGCGGGTGCAGAGTACTGCTTTTCCAGAAAGAGCGTATATATTCGCGATAGAAAAATTAATCTTAATATCTATTCTTTTGTTTGTTACATCAGTAATTTTAGGGGTAGCGATATATTATAAAACATTTTTATTCAAACCAAATCCGATTTTTATTTATTATTCTGATTACGACAAACAGTTTAAGCTAAAACCTTTTTACAAACCGAACAGCAAACATATATACCATAATGTTCAGGTATTAGCAGAGGATTTTTTGAAAAAATGGATAATTGATTACTATTCAATTCATCCTGATAATGATGTGAATAATTCTAAATGGTGTAATTGTTTAGAAAAAAATATAAATAATATTAATAAAAAGTTATTAGATAATTACGTTTGTTCTATTTGCAGTTCATCAGATAAAAATATTTATAATATATTTTTTGAATCCGTTAAACCTGTTAAATCAGAAAGATATAAATCAGGTATTATCAGAATAGTAAAAGTATTGAATATACAACCATTTTTCTATGGAATCATAAATCATAATCAAGCAAAAAAATCAATTTTAGAGGAAGTTGCATTAACATCAATAAGTGCATTTAAAGATTCTTTATATCAAGAAAGCAATAAAATAAATCCATTCCGTAGTTATATGTTTTATATAAAAGTTGATTTTATGGTTGTAGATTTTAAAAATGGGATAAAAATAAATACAGAATTTATGACATCTGATAATACTGTTGGGTTAAGATTATTTCAAAATGATACAGGACACTTGGGAGTTAATGACAATTGGACAAATAACTTTATTGTTATGGAGCATTCAACAAATTTTATTTTGCACAACAAATATAATAAAATTGACACAACAGATATTTTAAAACAATATAACAATGTCGTTATAAATTCTATTACTTCCAAAATAAATAATGAAAATTCAGGTAAACAAACGCAGAGTGAAAAAGAAAATCAAAAAGTTCAAAAAAATAATATATTAGTTAAAAGTGTAGATAATAAGAAAAAAAATAAAACAATTATTAAAACAAATAAAAAGCATAAAAATATTAAAAAAGGTAAGAAAAAGTATAGAATAAAGAGAATAGTTAATCAAATGGATAAGAGCATAATATAAATGAAAAGGTTTATATTTAAAAATTTAAAAAACATATTATTAGTTTTATGCTTTCTAATGATTGTTGTTAATTGTTTCATTGCAATTATTATAAATAATATTTTATACACTGGAGGTATTAATTCAAATTCTAGTGCGAATACAAACTTTATAGTCAGCTTAAATGAAGATTACAATAAATCTGATGACATTGTTAAAACAAAGATGCTGTTATCAATTACAGACAAATCAGAATTAGAAGATATAACAAAAAAATTAATTATGGAGTACATAACTGAAAGATATACTGTCACAGGACACAAGGATTTATCAATTCAAAAATTCATACATGTAAATGATTCAACAAAAATAAAACAATCTATATTAATTTCTCCACGTATTTCAAAAGTTGTATTAATGGGAAATGGAGCATATCAAATAATGCCAGCAACAAGCAGTTTCATAAAACAAGACAAAGAAGAATATTTAAATTTAATGAAAACTAATACAACCAGAAGTATAGAAATTATTGATTTACCAAAAAAAAATAATAAAAAAGATGAGTGGATTACAAGAGTTAAATTTATATATAAAACCCCTGATATCGATTATTTAAAAGATGCTAAAAAAGAAGTATATGATATAAATATGGTAGTAAAAATGGGTGATCATAATGGAAATTATATCAATAATGCAAAGTTTATTAAAATGTATTATCCAGCAAATATTTTTCATTTCACAGTAATTTATT
>CAUTSU010000024.1:0-5864 GCA_963541105.1 uncultured Alphaproteobacteria bacterium | reverse complement strand
GAATTTTGTAACATAAAATCTATAACAATTCTCCATTGCATTCCTGCAGATGGTGGAAGATATAGTGTTTTTACAATACTAATTTCATATTTTGCTTCTAAAACAAATCTGGCTATATTTTTTGAAAACATTCCAAGTCTTACTGCATAAACACCACCTATTTTTTTTGCTTTATTATTTATTCCACTAATGGATATATCGGATACGTCAATTACTAATCTATTAGGATTTTTTAAAATAAAACTTTTCCATATAGTTTTATTGTTTGTTTCTATTACAATCCTATAAATTGATCCTTCTCTTCTACCTGTTCTTATTTCAATTGCTCTACCTATTTCTGTAGCTGATATTCTACTGTATGGTAATAGAGTCGATAACGATAGTATAAATGCAAAAAAAATACTAATAATCAATCTTGTTATATGAAATTCATTATTTGAGTTGGAAAAACAAAACATAAGTCGTATGGTATACCAAAATACATGTAAAATACAGATTTTTATTATACTTGTATTTTTACATCAACTATTTATACTGAAAATATATATGTAAATTGTTCTGTCGGATAGTTATAAACAGTTTTTAAAGATATACAAATTATTATAAGTAGAATTTATTTGAAGAGTTTTGTGAGGAAGGAATAGATAAAATGGTATTGAAAGATCAGAAATATAAATCATCCACAAAGAAACAAGATGAGGGTGTGAGTTACAGAAAAAATACAAAAAGCAAGAATATCTTAACGCAAAAAGAAAACATCAAAGAAATACTTGTTGATACGACTAATGTAGAAGAAACCCGTGTAGTATTGGTTGATGGTGGAATAGTTGAAGATTTTGAGGTTGAAACTACAACCAAAACTCAAAATAAAGGTAATGTTTATCTTGCAAAAATTATTCGTGTTGAACCATCACTTCAAGCTGCATTTGTTGAATACGGTGGCTCAAAACATGGATTTTTACCTTTTACTGAAATACATCCTGACTATTATCAATTACCTGTAAAAGATAAAGAAGAATTACTGAAATCCATTCATATTGATAACTCAGATTATGATGAAGATTCAGATGATATTGAAGAGGTTAAGATTGATGATAAATATTTGAATAATTTAGATAATAAATCAAAATATCATGGACATTATCAAAATAAAATACGTCAAGATGATAATACAGTGGAAGTTTTTTCAGAAGATGATGAACACGCAGAAACATCATTCAAAGAGCTTTGTCATGATCTGTTAAGTAAATATAAAATACAAGAAGTTATTAAGCCAAATCAGTTAGTGTTAGTACAAGTTGAAAAAGAAGAACGGGGTAATAAGGGAGCTGCTCTTACAACATATATTTCTTTAGCTGGTCGTTTTTGTGTTTTTATGCCAAATTCTGGAAAAAGAATGCAATTTGGAATCTCAAGAAAAATTGTGTACAGAGAGGAAAGAAGAAGATTAAAAAATATACTACGTTCTTTAAGCATTTCAACAGGACAGACTGTAATTGTTAGAACTGCTGGTATAGATAAAACAAAAAAGGAAATTAAAAAAGATTATGATTATATGATGTCTCTATGGAATGATATAAGAGATAAGACAATGGTATCAACAGCACCATCATTAATTTATGAAGAATATGATTTATTAAAAAAAGTTATTCGCGATATGGTGTCTGAGTCGGTTGATCATGTGATTATAGATGGAGATGTTGGTTATGAAAAGGCATCTGCTTTTGCAAAAGAAATTGGGGTCGATAATAAAAAAATTTTAAAACACAATGATAGTACTTCGTTGTTTTTGATGAATGGAATAGAACATCAATTAGAAGATATTTATTCATCAACAGTTACATTACCATCTGGTGGATATTTGGTAATCGATCAAACAGAAGCATTAGTTGCAATAGATGTGAATTCTGGTAAGGCAACAAAGGAGTTTGATATTGAGGAAACTGCACTTAGAACAAATTTAGAGGCAGTAACTGCAGTTGCTCGTCAATTAAGATTGCGTGATATGGCTGGGTTAGTCGTTATTGATTTTATTGATATGATGAATCCGCAGAACAATGCAAGTGTAGAACAGAAAATGCGTGATGCATTACACAATGATAGATCTAAAGTCCAAATGAATAGATTAAATTCGTTTGGTTTAATGGTGTTATCTCGTCAAAGATTAAAGCCAAGCTTTTTAGAGATGGGTTATAGACAATGTCCACATTGTAGTGGATTGGGAATAGTACCAAGTGTTCAAACTGCATCGATACGAATTTTGCATAAAATAGAAGAAGAATTGATTAAAAGAGTGTCAAATCGATTGTTTGTATCAACAACATCAGATGTTGCATTATATATTTTAAATCAAAAACGTAGTGATCTAGAAAAATTAGAACAAAGATATGATACAAGTATTATAATAAATGGGGATGATACATTATTAAATTTAGGTATGTATACAATAGAAAGACTATCTTTTGATAAAGATATTGGTGTATACTTACGGGAAAAAAGTCCAGTAAATACGAAACGCAAAGATGACAGTGAGAGATTATTTAACAGAAATTTGATAAAAGAGTTCAATTCAAACCATCCAAAGATAGAGCGTAAAAAAAGAAGATGGTTTTGGTAGTCTGTACATAATTTTGAAATGAAAAACGGTACCAAATTTTTAAAATTTTTATTAATTTTATTGGTATTTGGTGCTGCTTTTTTTTGCTTATTTAAAAATAAACTTTTCTCTAGTTCTAAACAAACGTTTAATAATACTATTATAGTTGATACGGAAATATCAAATTTTATGGATAATTTAATTACTACCATAAGTGATAGAGATGATATTCAGCTATATGTTATATCAAATGATGCTTTTAATGCTATGGCAACTTCTAAAAATACGATCAGTATTTATTCGGGTGTTTTTAATCGTGTTAATGATGTTGAGGTAATACTTGCTATCATTGCTCATGAATTGGGACACATAACTCAAAACCATTTAATTAGATTACAAAAAAAATTTGATGGTATTAAAGCACAAAATGTAATAAGTGGTTTGGTTTCTATTGCGGCTCTTGTTGCTATGGCTGCCGCATCACCTAAATCTGATTATACTGCTGTACCTGCTTTAACTCCATATTTATTTGGTGATATCTCAACGAAAGCAATATTATCATATTCACAGGCAGAGGAATCACTTGCAGATCAATTTATGGTCAATTCTTTTTTAAAGAAAAAAATTTCTTTAAGTGAATATATTAAATTTGTATCTACTCTTGCAAAAGAAGAAGATGCATCATATGTAGTAGCATCTGGATATTTATCAGATCACCCTAAAATGTCAGATAGGTTGTTTGATATAAAACAACGTTTGATTGATAAAAATATTAATACATCAGAATTGAAAAGGTTGCCAAATGAATTTTCTATTAAATATAAAATGGTACAAGCAAAAATTATAGGTTTAACAAATGATAAAAATATTATAGATGCTAAATATTCTGAGAAACATGAACTTGATACTCCATATTATTTTTATTCTTTAGGGATATCTAATTGGTTTAATAAAAATTATAAAGAAGCATTAAGTAATTTTAATTTAGTAAAACATTATTTAAATAAACCTGAGTACAAAACAATCAACAAGGGATACATATTTGAAGGTATTGCAGAATCATATTTTATGCAGGGTAATATTAGGGAAGCAATTGATAGTTATGAATTAGCATTGAAAGAATTATCATTGTTACCAGATAAATTTGAAAAAAATTTACAAATTATTAAAGAAAGTTTTGCAAATGTTCTAATTTCCTCAAAAGATAGAAATGATATAAACAGAGGTATTGAGATATTACGTCAGCTTTTATTTAAAAATAGTAGATCGACTTCATATTATTATTTGAGTATCGCATATGGAAAAATAGATGATCTAGGACGTGCTCATTATTATTTGGCAAAATATTTTGAATCAATTGGAAATATTGGACAAATGAGAAATCATATGGAAAAAGCTGAAAAAAATTTAGATAAATCAACAACAGAATATCAAGATTTATTAACAATGAAATTGGAAAATTAGTTTAATAAATAAATTCTTGTTTTTTTATCTTTAAAGTTTTATCCTGTGCAAGTTAGAGAGTTTGTCTAGCAATTTTAATAATAAAAAAGATAAGGAGAATTATCAAATGTATACTTTCTTGTTAATCGTTGCACTTGCACTTTTAATTGGTTATAAATATGTTTATACTCAGATTTTATCAAAAAAGTCTATTGCAAAAAAAATATATATTAAACTTGGAATTGATGTTGTTTTACCGGCATGTGTAATTTTCATTTCTACTTTTTTGGTATCAATTTTTGTAACGCGCTTTGTGATGGTAAATGATCATGAAGTTTTGAAAGAATCTGTTGAATCTTTACAGATGGGAATGGAACGTGCAAAAGAAAGAGGTAATAAAAAGTCAATTGATAAATTACGCTCAAATGAAGATAATGTAAAGTATGCTCCAGTATTTGGAAATCCAAAAGGTAAAATCGTTGTTTTTGAATTTATGGATTATTATTGTGGACATTGTAAAGTTGTAAGTAAAATTGTTGAAGCAGGGTTAAAAGATATGCCAGATGTTAAATTTGTCTTAAAACCATTGACATTTATGTCACCTGTGTCTTCTATTCCTGCTAAAGCTGTTATTGCTGCACAAAAACAGGGTAAAGCAGATAAATTAAATAGTGTTATGATGTCTGGTAATTTAATGCCTGATATGACTAAGATTAAATCAATGTCTGATCAAAAGAAGATATTAGCATATGCAGAGAAATCTGTAAAAGATATGATTTTGAAAATGGCAAAGACAGTTGGAATTGACACACAACAGTTAAGTAAGGATATGGATTCAAAAGAAGTTGAAGAAGAATTGTTAAGAACACGTGAGCTTGCACAAATGTTACAGATCAATTCTACACCTAATTTTGTGATCGGTAATAAGATACATGGTGGTGCTTTCCAGTCTGTTGAAGCTTTTAGGCAAGCAGTTGAAAATGCAAGATAAGTTTTATTTGATACTTATTTCAAAACCTCCTTTTGGAGGTTTTTTTAATTAAAAATATTTTTCTTATATTGACCTTTATTTATTAATTATTATCATACAGCTCCATGGTATATACATATTACCCACATCCAGTAGTATTTGAATTGTTTGGTTTATCAATTCGCTGGTATTCGCTTGCTTATATTTTAGGGTTTTTAATAACCCTTTATTA
This sequence comes from uncultured Alphaproteobacteria bacterium, assembly GCA_963541105.1. Taxonomy (GTDB): domain Bacteria; phylum Pseudomonadota; class Alphaproteobacteria; order Rs-D84; family CASDRH01; genus CAUTVF01. The sequence goes on along the minus strand of CAUTSU010000024.1, from coordinate 623 downwards.
TTCTCCATATATTGCAAAAAAAATTCCAAATGCAAAACTTTCGAAAATTGATATGGATAATTTTTTTACATGGGGTGTTTTTGGCGTAATTATTGGTGGCAGGTTAGGTTATGTATTATTTTATAATTTTCAATATTACTTACATAATCTATTAAACATATTTGCAATTTGGAATGGTGGAATGTCATTTCACGGTGGTGCAATTGGTTTTATGTCTGCTGTTACTTTGTTTGCTTACAGGAAAAGGATTCATCCATTTATGTTATCAGATATAATGGTAATTTCTATTCCTTTTGGAATATTACTTGGGCGTGTTGCAAATTTTTTAAATTCTGAACTTGTTGGTCGTCCAACCGGTATAAAAGATTACGGATTTATTTTTACAAATATTGATAATCAACTTCGCCATCCAAGTCAACTTTATGAAGCATTCACAGAGGGTTTTTTACTATTAATTATCATGCAGTTTGCTTTAAAAATTTTTAAAAAATATAATCCAAAATTAGGATGGGGATTCTTAACATCAGTTTTTTTGTTTTTCTATGCAATTGCAAGAACAATATGTGAAATATTTCGTGTGCCAGATAAGCAAATAGGTTTTTTGACAGATAGCGGTCTTACAA
>CAUTSU010000023.1:0-6074 GCA_963541105.1 uncultured Alphaproteobacteria bacterium | reverse complement strand
ATCAGAAATTATTTCATCCTGTGATACAATATCCACTTTATGATCAAATAAATTAAGAAGAGATTCTTTTATTGTTTTTTTATAGTGGGGATAATGTGTACATCCAAGAATTAAGGCTTCAATTTCAGGATTTAAAATAGATAATTTTTTCATGTATTTATCAATAACATACTGAGCTAAATCTCCACGATTTTTTTCAATTAACTGAACAATAATAGGGGTTGAAAGAGATGTAATATTAATATCATACCCAAATTCTTTGAATTTTTTAGGATATAGACAAGAATTAACAGTGCTTTGTGTTGCAATTAAACCAACATTTCTATAAGAATTACAAATTACTGTTTCAACTGTTGGTACAATAACACCAAGTATTTTACGATTAGGAAAATAACGAGGCATATACACTTGTTGTAGTTTTCTTAAAGATGCAATTGAGGCGGTATTACATGCAACTACTACTAACCCACAATTTTCATTATCAAATAAATAATTAACACAATCTGTTGTTAATTTATAAATTTCACTAGTTGTTTTTGGTCCGTAAGGAACATTCTTAGTGTCCCCCATATATACAAAATCGTATTCCGGCATTGCAGATATTAATGATTTTGCAATTATTAATCCGCCAAGACCACTATCAAATACACCTATATTCAACCTAAGAACCTATTAAAATAATTATTAGTTACATCTAAAAATTAATGACAAGAGAAAGTGATGGATAAAAATTAGATGACATTGCATCATAACCAGTAAAAATCACTTGATTACACAAAATTCGCAAATCAGCATTTCCATTTAAATGCGTTGACATGCCCAATCCGAATTTAATTCCATTCCCATTACTTTTCAAAATATTATTAAACGATACAGACCTTATTTCATGTTTTGTAACCCCAAAAGCAAACAATAAATCAAAATATTTATTTAATTCCACCTGTGGTAATAATTCGAATCCAAACGAGTAAAAATTATTCAGTAAATTATATGGAGAAGTAGAATTAACTACAGATCCTGTATGATATGGAGATTTTTTATAAAACACCTCAATATTTAATATATTATCTATTTTAGTACCTAATAACAATTCTCCAGCAAATAGATTATCCCCGAATTTATATTTTGCTTCTTTTGATTTATAATCAAAATTATTATATGAAATACCAACACCGAAATAATATCTAAAAAGACTAGATTTATAATTATCGTATTCTCGGCGATAAGGAAAAGAATTAGCAAATAACTTATCAATAAATATAAAACTTAAAAATAATATAATAATTAAAAATTTGCTATACTGTCTCATTTGTACTCTCCCAATATCTTATTATGGCACATCATTTTTATTTTTCATATCATTTAGTGATGTATTAAACTTTTTTAATATTCTTTTTCGTAGTTCATCTTTCTTTGTATTAGCATCTTCTATTTTTTTCCCATCATCCTTTTTAGTACTGTTAGATTCGCTTTGTTCAGAAATTAATGGATTAATATTATTATGCTGTAATTTTTGTACAACAGCATAAGCATCGGAGTTTATTATAGATTTCGGCAAAGGTATTTCTGTATTATCTGAATTTACTTCTTTTTTATTACCCTTATCTATATTTACTTGATCATCAGGCACTTTGGTTTCTGATTTAACAGAAGATTTATTAAAATCATTTTTAGTTAATGAATTTGTTTTATACCTTCCATTTACTTTATGGAACTCTTTTTTTGAAAAATCTACTGGTAATAACTTATGTTTCTTAGGTTTCAACCAATTATACACTGATTTGTAAACGTATATAGTAAATAGAGAAATACTACTAAACAAAATTAATATTAAACCAATAATTAAAGATATAAAAGCCATAGTATAAATTGTATTTACGTGCCATTTATCTTTTAATATAGAAAAAATCCCTACCCAATCATTATTTGACAAAAAATTAAATTTACAAATATACAAAAATAAAACATAAGAGATCAATAAAAGTAAAATAAAACTGATAACAGCAAAAACGATACCAATAAATATATTTAATACATTTCTCATAACGTGATAAATATAGACATAATACATTATTCTGTCAATATTATTTATCAAAACATGATATAAATATTTCAAATAAAAATAAATACAATACATTGTATTGACAAATATATTTATTTGTTTAAATATACATATAAACTTATTTTTATGGAGGGCATTATGGCATTATATGTCAATTGCGATTTAAGTAAGGATGGTTGGATTGGTCAGTATACTTATGGTAGAAGGATACTTGTTGTCAATAGTCTTAATAAAGACTTTATGGCAAATCAAAGGATTTATTGTTCAATACGGTACATATCTACCATGCAGTTTGGTGCAATATCTATAAGTCCAATGGGACAAGATACCTTTAAAAGATGGCAAACTTTGGGATTGTTTCTTATAAATTCAAGATCCCAACACGGTTACCGCATACTTGTGAATCCAAACGATAGAATGGGATGTAGAAGATATGAAATATTTCATAACTTCAGCCATCAAGGGGTCAAGTTATGCAGTAAGATCGGTCTTTATAAAGTTGGAACATGTATTGTAACAGAACCAGATCGTAGAAATCCAAAAGAATACTGGCAATTAACAAAAAAAGGGTGGATATTTCTTGGTAATAGACTACCAAATCAATATAGGGACTTTATTCCCAAATATTGAAATGTTCACCACATCTACTACACCTCCGATTATTCGGAGGTATTTTTATATAAAAACAATTTTAAAATTACTAGAAAATTAATACTGCTAGACTGGCGGAGGGACTGGGATTCGAACCCAGGGCACCAATTTCTCGGTGCACGGATTAGCAATCCGCTGTATTAACCGCTCTACCACCCCTCCACACAAATTACTAACGTTTCGGAGTAAATCAAATTTATAAAAATAAGTCAAGCCGTTTTAGTATTAATTAAATTATCTATTTTATTAATATTTAATTTGACAAAAAATTATTATTTGTTTATTATATAAACATACATTTATTTTTATGGAGGATTTTTATGATATTGTACGTTAATCGTGATTTAATTGCAGAGCCATTGAAAGATGCCTGGTTTGGAAAGTATGCAGATGGATTTGAACATAAGGTTGTCATTGACCTTGATTACAATATACCAAAAGTATTAGCAAATCAAAAACTCAAATGCAATGTTATATATTTTTCAGATCCTATATGTGGATATATCGGGATTACTAGATCCAAAAAAATTAAAATCCATGATATCAGGGGTTTATTTTTTATAGACGCCGCATCTATATCAAACAAAGGATACGCTGTACTTGTCGATCCGAAGGATAAAAAAGGCATAAAAAAAGTTGAATTATTTCATGATTACTCTAGAAATAGTAAGGGATATAGTAAATTTGGTCTTTATAAACCTGGTGCATGTATTGTAACCAATCCAAACAGTAAAAAACATCCACCACAATATTGGAAACTGACTAAAAAAGGATGGATATCTCTTGGTAACAAATTACCACAGGAATATAAAGATTTTATACTATGTTATTAATTCATTACTGACTGTAAAAAAATACCTTCGAATCCGGAGGTATTTTTTTATCTATAAACTTTTTCAAAAAAACTAGTGGAGGGACTGGGATTCGAGCCCAGGGCACTAATTTATCGATATGTGGAAAAGAAGAGGTCCATTCATTTTTCAATATTGGAGCAGATTTTGTAGTTTCAAATTATTTTCAACATTAACACATTTATATAACCTAACTTTAAAAGCCAGGTTTTTTAGAGCTTATTTACCTTTTTTAGTTTTTTTCTTAACAGAAATTTTTGAATCCACTTCTGATTTTTTCTTGTCAAAAGTGCCATCAACGATTGCCTGTAATTCTTCACCTGTTAAGGTCTCAAATTCAATTAAAGCCTTAGCAATTTTTTCTGTTTCGGATTTATATTTTTTAATTATATTCGTTGCTTTTTTAAACCCTTCATCAATCATTGCCGCAATTTCTGCATCAATTAATTTTGCTGTCTCATCGGATATATTTTTACGCTCACTTGATGTGTGATAACCAAGAGAAGCTTCCTCAAAAAAGACAGGACCCATTTTTTTCGAAAAACCCCATTTGGTAACCGCAGAACGTGCCATATGTGTTGCATATTCTATATCACTTGATGCTCCAGATGTAATATTATCACTTCCAAAAAAGATATCCTCTGCAACACGTCCACCAAATGCGATGACTATATTTGCTTTAACTTCAGATATTGAAAGAGATACTTTGTCATGCAAAGGAAGTCTTTGTACCATACCCAATGCTTCACCACGTGGAATAATTGTCGCTTTGTGAATTGGATCACTATGTTTCATCTTTAATGTACAAATTGCATGACCCGCCTCATGATATGCAGTCATTTTTATTTCTTCCGGACGCATTGTCATGGATCTACGCTCTGCACCCATCATTATCTTATCACGTATATCTTCTAAATCTTCTTGCATTACTTTTGTATGACCACGACGTGCAGCAAGAAGAGCACTTTCATTTATTAAATTCGACAATTCTGCACCGGAAAAACCAGGAGTTCCACGAGCAATACTATTCAATTTCACACTATCGCCAATTTTAATATTCGCTGAATGAATTTTTAAGATTTCTTCACGCCCTTTTAAATCAGGAAGAGGAATATAAATTTGACGATCAAAACGCCCCGGACGTAGCAGTGCATCATCTAAGACATCTGCCCGATTAGTTGCAGCAATTATTATAACACCATCATTTTCTTCAAAACCATCCATCTCAACCAATAGCTGATTTAAAGTTTGTTCTCTTTCATCATTGCCACCACCATATCCAACACCTCTATGTCTGCCAACAGCATCAATTTCATCAATAAAAATAATACATGGAGCAGAACGTTTACCTTGATCAAACAAAGCACGAACACGAGAGGCACCAACACCTACAAACATCTCAACAAAATCAGAACCTGATATTGTAAAAAATGGAACATTTGCTTCACCCGCAATAGCTCGGGCCAATAATGTCTTACCAGTCCCTGGTGGACCTATTAACAAAACACCCTTTGGGATACGTCCACCTATTTTAGTAAATTTCTTTGGATTTTTAAGAAAATCTATAATTTCCTCTAAATCTGATTTAGCCTCGTTTATTCCTGCAACATTCTTAAAAGTAACCTTTTTGTCATTTCCCGCTAACTTTAAACGAAGCCGCATTATTCCACCAAATCTATCACCCTTCATAGACCGTAACATGGTAAATAACATAATCCCGATAAAAATAATCCATAGCAAATTTGCAAAACTACTAAATGTAAATTCAGATGGGTTTTTAATTTCTACTTGAACCTTACTTGAATCAAGAGTTTGAAAAAACACATTATTCAAAGAAACAGTAGATTCAAATTTACTACCATCCTTAAATTCTCCTTTAAGGATGTTTTCTTTAATAACAATCTTCTTTATTTTTCCATTTCTTGCAAAAGACAGAACATCAGAATATGCAAGCTCTTTCACATTAATAGATTTATTTCTTTTTTGTCTCCAATTCTCATATAAGCTTAAACTTCCGATTACAACAGAGAAAACTAAAACAGATAATAACCATTTTGGTAATTTTGGATTATTGAAAGAATTATTTAAATTTATCTTATTTTTCATCTTATATTCCAGTGATTCAGCCAGTTATATTTTAGACATTTGTAAAATACACTTACTTTCCCGATTTATCAATTTTAACCGAACATGTTTGATTATTGTAGCATTAAATGATTTTGTTTTTAAAGATAATTTTAAATTATCTATTATCCGACAAATAATATCAGACCTAGTATGCCTTCCATCAGATAATTCACTTATAAAATATTCAATGACTCTATAGATTATTTCATTAGGGGATGATAATAAAATTTGTAAGTCTAATTCTATTAGACCTAACTTTTCAAATTTATTTACTATACATTCTTCAATTTTCTTTTGAAACAAAAGATCAATAACCCCCCTTACAGATTTCATATTATTAATCGTTTTATAAATCCGATCACTAGTTAAACCTAAAGATTCAA
>CAUTSU010000022.1:0-6142 GCA_963541105.1 uncultured Alphaproteobacteria bacterium | reverse complement strand
AATAACATTACTAAAATTGTCAAAAGAAAAAGGGTTGTGTTAATATAAATACAACCCTTTTAAGTGAAAATTAAGCTAAAGATGCTAATGCAATTTCAAAACTGGCAGGAAGCGGCATCTCTTTTAAAAGATCTTGTGTTTTTTCTGATCTATTACCTGTTAAGCGACATCCCATCTTAAACAACAACCATGATAAGATACCTTTTCCATTGTCATATGCATAATCAATTGCATTACGACCATACACAGTTTCATCGATATCAACACCATTAAGTATCAATGTCTTTACAAGGTAAAAATATCCAGCTTCGCTAGCCCACATTAATAAAGTTTTATTATTAACAACTTCATCAATGTCATTAGCATTAATAATTAAATTTACCAAAGGTTCATTATCATAAGCACAATCCATAAAGAATTTTGCGGTAAGGTTAATAGGCTCCAGTCTATCAGATAGTAAACCTGAAATTATTAACTCTATACCTTCAATTATGCTAAGATCCGTCTGAGATAAATCCAGTTCTCTTTGAGTAAAACAATTTTGACTCTTCCGATCTGAACATAAAGCCTCTAGTAAATCAATTCTTAATGATTTATCCACAAAAATACCTCCTAAAATAATTTCACTTACGAAGTAATAATAAACATATTATTAATTTTGTCAAAATATTTATAAAACAAAAAGGGCAAGTATAAAACTTACCCTAAAAAAAATTAACCCAATGCCAGCACAAAGTCGAAAAATATTACCAATTTTCAAAAGATTTTCTGATTTGTTAGATAACTGTACAGTTTGAATCTCTGGAAAGAAGAGCTTTAATAGAACAATGCCCAATCCCATGCCGTATTATTATTAACAACTTTATCAATATCAGCACTATGCGATATTAAAGTTTTTGCAAGATTAAAATATCCATACTGAGCAGCATACATTAATAAAGTTTTGTTACAAAAAATGTCATCAATGTTATCTGCAAGAATAATTGCTCGTGCTGTAGAATGATAAAAAGCACATTTAAGCGACACTTTATCAACACAACTAATTTGTCTTGATGTATCAATCAGTCCAGATATAATTAATTCTATACCAGAAATAACATCATTATCTTGCCATGGCTTACAAACTTGCAAATCCAATTTTAATGCATTAAGCAAATCAATCTTCACAGACCTATCCATTAAGTCCTCCTACAAATATAAAGTTTAATATTATGGTAAACTGTATAAAATATTTGTCAATAAATAGAAAAAACCAATGGCGGGGCTAAGAGGAATCGAACCTCTGATACAGGATTAGAAATCCCGTGTTATATCCGCTTAACTATAGCCCCAAGAAATCTGAACTCTTTGGAGGATAACCAAAACAACCATAATTTGCAATACTTTATTTAATAACATTAAAAACAAGGGATATTTTTTCTGTTTACTTTTTTATTTTTCTATTTAGACTACTTCATATTCTTTATTGGGCGTGTGGCGGAATTGGTAGACGCAGTAGACTCAAAATCTACCGACAGCGATGTCATGGGAGTTCGATTCTCCCCATGCCCACCAAGTGGAGGGTCGTATACTTTAAATCCAATCAAGATAAGTCATATTTATTCAACAATATTCAGATAACAGCAAATATAAGAAATCAATTCAGATTATGAACAATCTATAGTATTATTCATTCGGTTAAAACTACTTAAACCCAATTTGAAAATATCCACCATTCTTACATACTGCATAGGCATCTTTAGGGGAAATAGGCATAGGGTTTGCTTGTAATTCACGTGCCCATGAATAAAAGCTTCCATTTGAACCAATCCACATGGTTCCCAAATAATTATCTTCCCACTTTGCCAATAATAAAGCAACACAAACATCTGAAGGTAATCCAGTATAAGTAATCCTAAAAAATTTATAATCCGGACCTACCCCTTCTATGTTAATTGCTCCATTATATTGATTAACAATCGTAAAACCCCAAGGATCTGTAATATTTTGAATTTCATTAACTGATTTTGGTGCAGGACTTAAAAATTTTAATGGAATAATATTTTTTTGTATCAAACTTATATTACTTACATCCTTATATGGACTTTTCTGAATATAAGCATCTTTATCCAAAAACATATCCCTAATTGCAGATTTTAAATAATGAATTTCTTGAATAATTGAAAAAACATTTGCTTGATTTTGTTTGTTATGTTTTTTTACTCCCCTAGCATCATTTAATAAAACAGCAGATTTATATTTTGCAGGAATAGTTGCTAAAGAAGTTGCAGTATTCCATTCTTCAATAGAGCCATCTGTTTCATATTTTTCAACAGTTATCTTTAAAGGTTCTTTTAATGTTTCACCTTTATTTGCAATCGTCACATTAATATCTGTTGTTAAATTACTCTGCCCTATACTGTTACCACCATTCTTTTCCAACATATCAATTGCTTCCTTATTCATTTTCTGATACTTATCATACATCGTATATTCATCCTTCTCTGGTGATATGATATCTTCATCAGCGAATACAAGTGATGGTAAACAAGCGAATAATACAAAAAACAATAATTGTATTTTTTTTAGATTCATACTATTTTCCAGTACATAAGAACTTATAACCTTTCCATATTGTAACACAAGTCAAAAATGAAAACAATTATTAAAACCATTGATCAATTTATAAAGTACGGTATAAATTTTTTAAAAAACTCTGATCGTGTTGATTTAGATAATATTAATTTAGATGTAAAAATATTAATTGCCCATGTATTAAAAGTAGATGTAAAGCAATTGTTAGTAATGCAAAATATCATTTTATCTGATAACCAAATAAAACAAATAGAATTATTATTAGAAGAAAGATTTAGTGGTAAACCAGTTTATAAAATAATTGGGACAAAACCTTTTTTTAAAAATAATTTTATTACAAATGAATATGTTTTAGATCCAAGATCTGACACAGAAATATTAGTCGAATCCATAATCAATAATTACAAAAACACAGATAAATTTATCAGTTTTTTAGAATTAGGCAGTGGTTCTGGATGTGTTATTTTATCAATATTATCAGACCTTATAAATTCAAATGGATGTGCAATTGATATATCTGAAAAAGCAATTAACACAACTAAAAAAAATGCTATAAATTTACAATTAGAAAAAAGATTACAATTTATTAATAAAGATTGGAATAAACTTACACAACAAGATTTTGATTATAAATTTAGTGGGTTTGATTGTATTATTAGCAATCCTCCATATATTAAAACCCAAGATATACAAAATTTACCAATTGAAGTTCAAAAATTTGATCCAATTATATCACTAGATGGTGGAGATAATGGATTGAAGTGTTATTTAGAAATAGCAAATCTATTGTTAAGCAAACAAATTAAATTAAATAACGGAGCAAAAATCTTTTTAGAAATTGGAGATAATCAATACATGGACGTAAAAAACATATTTATAAATAAAGGCTTTAAATTCATTAATTATGTTAATGATTTAAATAATGTTAAACGCGTATTAATATTCAGTGTATAGATAACCTTTTAAATAAAGATCTTTTATTATGATTATTTTTAACAAGATCATTTTCTTTTATTTCTACTTCACCATCTTTAATTTGAATTATATGAGAATTATCTATATAAGAATCATAACTTGATGATGTTATTATCACCAATTTTTTCTTTGATATATTAATTAAAAGTTCTATTAACTTCTGTCTATTATCAGATGACAAAGATGTAAAAGGATTATCAAGTAAAATAATACTTGGATTTCCAATTAACCCCCTAATAATATTTATTAATTTTATTTCTTCAGATGATAAAATAGTACTGTTATTGTCAATAATAGTATTATATCCTTGTGGTAAGTTTTCCAATGTTGAATCTAAGTGAAAAACTGATAACAAATATTCTAATTTTAATAAATTATCAGATTGTAAATTTTTACCATAAAAGCATGTTATATTCTCTTTTATTGAGCCATAAAATAATACTGGGATATCATTTATATATCTTACATAATTACTTATAGCATTTATATTAATTTTATCTATATTATATCCAGATATCATTATATTCCCATTTTCAATAGGATATAACCCAGCAAGACACTTTAATACAATTGATGATAATGAAGGAGATTTACACTTAATTATATAAAGAGTTCCTGGATGTAATTCCATATCCAAATTATTTATAATTGTTCCTCCACGATTATCAGACACAAATATAGATTCAGTTTTTAAAACTGAAGTAATTGGACCTTTTATATTAGTATTCTGTTTATTATGGGATATTTGTAATAACAGATTATTCAATCTACTAACTGAACGGTTAAATCGTAAATAATCAGGATAAGATGAAATAATACTATTAAACAAATTAAATAGTGTCATTACGGTAAATATTATAAATATACCCTCACCAATACTAATTTTGTTATCAACAACACCATTACCCATAAAATAAATCAGCAATACCAAACAACAGGATGATAATACATTAAATATGCAAATAAAATTATGCATTAATGATTGTGTTTGTAATAATTTAAAATCAACATTTTTTTGATAATCTTTCCATGATGATTTTATTTTATCTTTTAATATTCCGGATTTGATAGAAGATAAATTTTTTATTGATGATACTATTAAACTTGTCCGTGTAGATATAGAAATATTTTCTTTTTCAGATACAGAAAATACCTTTTTATAAAAAAAATATATAACTAATAAATATATAAATAAAGTTGGTATTACAATATGTGCAAGATGAGGAAATAATCCAGATATGATACCAATTGATATAGCTATAAATAACATATCACTTTGTTTGCTAAACAAACCAGCATTAATAGTACCCTTCATTACATCTATATCATTAAACAATGATAACCAAAAACTTTCTTGCTTTGTTTCGGTTTTGCTGTTCGGAAGAGAAAATAATTTATCCATTAAATTATTAAATATCTGATCGTCTATTAATGATTTGAGTGTATTAATAATTTTCCATCTTATATTATGTAATATATAGTTAATTATTATAACTAATAAGCAAATTATTAAAATTTTATTTAAAAAATTGGAATTTTTTGTCTTAAAAAAAATGTCAAAAGTAAAAAAAGTAAAAATTGGAATAATTATATTAAAAATATTAATCAAAAATGAAATTATCGATAATATCCATGATTTAGAAAACACTGGTTCAAGAATCTTAGATTTCTCTGTTACATAATAATAACTATTAACAAAATTGTTTTTATCAAAATAATATTTTTTTCTCATAATTATAAAGTATCATATATAATATTTTTCAATAAGCTAAACATATTTAATTTTGTATTAGAAATTCAATAATAATTATTATATTTTTATCATTTACTATTTTTTCTGCCAAGTACTGCATGAGAAAATAAATCACATTCTTATCTTCAGAAGTTCCGTTTAATATTTGACATTTTTTATTAAAAACATCAGATATTACATTAACAACAGAATTATTAATTTTTAAATTAAAGTATATAAATATATTTTTGGTTATATTTAAAATATCGGCAGGTAATTTATTTTTTATAAATTGCATTGTATTGTACATACTATCATAATTATTATAATATTGTTTATCATCAATTTGTATACATCTACATTTTACTAATTTATTTTTATATAAAAAATTAATATTGACTGATGAATAAGTTATATCAATTAATAGTGCAGGTAAGATTTTTTCATCTGATAATATAAAATTCGCGATTATATAATTACGAGAAACGATATCTTCTACACATATTTGGTACTTTTCAAAAATATTCTTAATCGTAGTTAAAACATACTTATCAGCCATCATAACATTATACGTAGTAAATAAATCAGGCGTCTTATATCCAACAGGATTATCAACGATACCAACATCAATATTATATTTTATTGGTATAATTTGTAAAATAGACTGATCTGATTGAAATAATGAATTTTTTAACAATTCCAAACTTTTCTTTATATCCTTATTTGTAACTTGCTTATTTTGTCCTATATTTAAATAAATCTGTTGTATCTGTGAGTTTATATTTAAAATACTTGATGTGAGATACACTGAGTATATTTTTTCTTTAATTTTATCTTCGATGACAGATATAATTTTTCTAA
>CAUTSU010000021.1:0-6170 GCA_963541105.1 uncultured Alphaproteobacteria bacterium | reverse complement strand
ACCAGTATTGGTTGATTTTTATGCACCATGGTGTGGACCATGTAGAAATCAAATTCCAATTATTGGAGAGGTTGCAGAATCTTTGGATGGTAAAGTTAAAGTCGTAAAAGTAAATGTTGATGAAGCAGAATTAAAATCATCAGAATATGGCATATCAAGCATTCCAGCATTAATGGTATTTAAAGATGGAAAGGTTGTCGAAAACATGATTGGTCTGCATTCAAAACAAGCATTAGAAGAAATATTAAACAAATATATTTAAATAGAATATATCTCTATCGAATCTAAAAGCTCATCTTGAGCTTTTTATTTTAATACTTTACTCTCCTATTTTTTCAAATACAAAAATCCACAACACCCATCTTGTTTATATTTAACAAGTTGCAATATATTACAATAATGACTATAACTCACCCAAGTTATCAACAATTATCGAAGGAAATTTCGATGTATCTATTGCTATATCTAACCTTGTAGTTTCTCCAGATAGAACACAAATAAAATCCATTCCTGCATTATCTGCAAGTTTTTTATCGGTGTACAACCTATCTCCTATAAATGCCATATTCTTACACTCATATTTCTTTAACAATTTAGACAACATTAATGTATTAGGTTTACCTAATATAATATCTGGCCTTCTATTAATTGTTGATTCGATTAGTGATATCATTGAACCAATATCTGGTATTCCGCCGTTTTCTGTAGGGCAAAAATGATCAGAATGCGTTGCAATAAACTGGATATCATGATTATTGAGTAAAAGACAAATATTTTTCAATTTTTCATAATTAATTTCTGTATCATATGTCAAAATTGCCGCCTGATTTCTACTTCTATCATAACTCAAATCCACATCTGATAAGCGTTCCTTCACATAATTATAAACCTGATTATTTGCAACCAAATAAACCGATTTATACCCACGTGCTTTAATAAAATCGATCAATAATTGCAAAGGAGACAAAATAGCATCCTCACTAACTTGAATACCAAATTTATTCAACTTTTTTACATAATCAGATGGAGTTTTTGATGTGTTATTCGTTAAAAAATAGAAATCGAAATTATTAAAATTATTGATTATAAAATCAACAGATTGTTTAATAGGAGTATCCCCAATATATATGGTTCCATCTAAATCACTAATTAAACATTTCTTTGATTTCAAATCAAAATCAGAAAATAACTTATCAGCCATTTTTAAATCATCATAATTATCAACTTCTACCCATTTACCATTATTAATATCACAAGGATAAACTTCTATCTGTTTGAATAATTCAGGAAATGCAACTTCTGTCCAATGATTTAATTCTTTTTTATCTTCTATAAAATTTTTGACAATACTAAATAAACAATCAACTGTTTTCTTAGAATATTTATATAAATCTATTGAAACCCCGTATGCATCTTTCTCAGTTATTGTTTTTGCAATATTATTTATTGCTCCATCTTTGCATAATGTGACTTTCATTGATTCATCAATATAAATTTTATTATTCACAGCAATTGCATCATCCTTTGAATTATTAATAAAATTTTTAATAACACTTAATTCATATAGACAATCAGCATTGTTAATCAACAATGTTTTGAAATCTATATTAGATTCATATATTTTTTTTAGTGCTAGATAGAGAGAGTACATATTATTTGTTACTCTATAATTAGGGTTTTCAATTATATTTACAAAGGGATATTTCGAAAATATCAAATTCCTAATCTTATCTGCCATATACCCCACAACAATAGTTATATCCTTTTCTTCTAAACCCGCCTCTAAATATCCATTAATTTGATATTCAATAATTGATTTTCCTGCAACTTTTACCAAAGATTTAGGCATATAATCTGCAATAGGTAATAATCTACTACCTACTCCAGCAGCAAGTATAACGGCAATATTCCTCATTTTAGTTTTTCCTTTCTATTTAATGATTTTGTGACAGATTTTTATATGATCACCTATATCTTATTTTGAATTATAAGGTTAGAATAAATAGAACTAAAAATCAAATACAATAATTACAAAAAAAATTGAAAATTATTAAATAAGCTATAGTATAGTAAGCACAACATAAGAGGTTTTGATTTAATGATTAATCCAAATTTTAAAATAGCTGTTTTTGACGCAAAACCATACGATCGGCAGTTTTTTGATGAAGTAAATAAAAAATACAATTACCATATCACATATTTTGAAGAAAAGTTACGATCACAAACAACAAAATTAACCGTTGGATATGATGCAATATGTGCGTTTGTTAATGATGATTTAGATGTTGATGTTATAAATTCTCTACATGAAAACGGTATCAAATTAATTGCTATGCGTTGTACTGGTTATAATAATGTTGATTTGATGGCAGCATGTAAAAAAGATATTCCAGTCATTCATGTACCACAGTACTCGCCAAATGCAATAGCTGAATATTCATTTGGCTTAATTATGACGTTAAATAGAAAAATAAACCATGCATATAATCGTGTTAGAGATGGAAATTTTTCAATCAATGGTTTTTTAGGTTTTGATTTATATAAAAAAACAATTGGAATTATAGGGACCGGTAAAATTGGTAAAACGTTTGCAAAATTAATGCAAGGTTTTGATGTTAAAATAATTGCATACGATATTTCCCCAGATGACAAAGCAGCAAAAGAATTAAATATTAAATATGTAGATCTTAATACTTTATTTAAGGAAAGTGATATTATATCTCTTTACTGTCCATTGACTCATCAAAATACTCATATGATCAATAATGAAGCAATTAGTAATATGAAAAATGGAGTTATGATAATAAATACAAGTAGAGGAAAGTTAATTGATAGCAATGCATTAATTGGTGGTTTGAAATCTGGAAAAATTGCCGCTGCTGGTTTAGATGTATATGAAGAAGAAACAGATTATTTTTTTGAAGATAAGTCAGATACAATCATAACAGATGATACACTTGCAAGGTTAATGACATTTAAAAATGTTATTATAACATCACATCAGGCTTTTTTTACAAAAGAAGCGGTATATAACATTGTAAGCACAGTTATGAAAAGTTTTGATAATTTTATACATGGAAGAAATCAAGACAACATAATAAATATAAATTGTTTAATAAAAAAATAATATTTTATATATCTGTATATAAAAAAATATAAATTTATAGCTATCAAAGATAATTACATCATCTTTTATGAAAATAAATATTAACTACTATAGAAAATATTTATTGAAGAATTGATATATCATATTATTATCCTGCTATCGTTAGATAAATAAAAACTATCAGGGATAAATAAATTGATTGACAAAAAAAGCTGTATGAATTTCTGTTTCAGTTCAGATGATAAATATGTTCAAGCATTGATTGTAATTTTGACATCTTTAAAAGTAAATCATCCAACAGAGTATTTAAATATATATATTTTAGATTCTGGTATTTCCGATAAAAATAAGCAAAAAGTTTTATATTTACAAAATAAAGACATTAAAATTAATTTTATAAGAATTAATGATGATCTGATTAATAACTATAAACTTCCACCGAAAACGCATTTTACAACTGCAATTTTAACACGCTTAAGAATACCAGAATTATTTCCAAATCTTGATAGGATGTTATACCTAGATATTGATATGATTGTATTAAAAAATTTAACACAACTTTATAATGTTAATTTAGACAGATGTCTGTTAGGTATGGTAAAAGATTTTAAAGAAGAAGAATGTAAAAAATATTTATCTGTTAAGAACTATTATAACTCTGGGCTTATACTATTTGATATTAAAAAATGCACAAAATTTAATTTTACTGAAAAAATGATATATGCCTTAATAAACAGTAAAAATTTAAAATTTCCAGATCAAGATGTAATCAATAAAAATTGTCAAAATATGATTAAAAGTTTAGATTTTGTGTATAATTCTCAGATCAATCCTGAAGTATCTAATAATATCAAACAAATTAAACAAAATATAAACAATACATATATATTGCATTATACTGGACCTATAAAACCATGGAAAAGTAAGTATAATCCATTTGAAGAATATTATTTAAAGTATTTAAAATTAACTCCATTTCGTGAAATCTATTATAAAATATGTTTTTATAAATTTATTGTAAAAATTTGTAATTTTATTTACTCTATAAAAAAATTAGACAATATTAAGTACTTTTGTTTTCTTAAAATACCAATTCTAAAAACTACACGTAGAGATGGATTTAAGTACTTTTATATTTTTGGATTTCTGCTTGCCAAAGTATAAAAGTGAAATAATAATCAATGATGGAAATTAAAATAAGGTAAATTATGAAAAATAAATCACCAAAAGTATCAATAATCCTTCCAACATATAATGGAGAAAAATTTTTATCACAATCAATTGATTCTATAATAAATCAAACAATGAAAGATTGGGAATTGATAATTGTAAATGATTGTTCAACTGATCATACGTTAAAAATTGCAAATGATTATGCTAAAAAGGACTCTCGAATAAAAGTGATAAATAATGAAACAAATAAAAAATTACCCGCATCCTTAAATATTGGTTTTGAAGTTGCAGTTGGTAAATATTTTACATGGACAAGTGATGATAATATGTTTAAGAAAAATGCAATTGAGGTAATGTCAAATTATCTTGATGTTCATCAAAACATTGATTTAGTTTGTATGAATGAGGATATAATAGATGAGGATGAAAATTTTTTAATTGAACTTGATAAATTCTGTAAATATAAAAGAAGTGTGGCTTCATTATTATACGAATGTAATACTTCAGCCGCATTTATGTATACCAAGAAAATTGCTGAAAAAGTTGGTAAATATGATACAGATATGTTTTGTGCAGAAGACTATGATTATTTTTGTAGAATTGCATTAAATGGTAATGTTGCTTATACAAATGATAACATTTATTTGTACAGAATGAATTCTTCTTCGTTGACAGCAACAAAATCTAAACAGGTTCAAGAAAAAACTTTTAATATTAAAAGAAAGTATGCAGCAGAATTTTTTAAGAAATGTAAATATAATCTTATCGATAGAGCATTATTTTATGATACAATTAAAACAGATATTGCAGGATATGAATATGAAAAATATAAATATATAATTATTCTATCTGTATTTACATGTTTAAAATTTTTTATAAATATGTTTTCTATGATAGTGTTTTGGAATAAAAAATTAAGACATAGAATTAGAAAATTTTTTCTTAAAAACACAATTTATGCCTTTGCAGTAACTCCAAATTGAAGAGGTAATTGATGAAAAATATACTTATTGTTTTTGGTACACGTCCAGAAGTAATAAAATTGTCCCCTATAATTTTAGCTTTGCAAAAAGATAATCACTATAATGCAGTCGTTTGTAATACAGAACAACAAAAAGAACTATCGAACGATACTCTAAATTTTTTTAATATTAAAGCAAATATAAACTTAGATGTTATGAGTACAAATCAAACATTATCTGAAGTACAATCAAAAATACTTGACAGATTATCTGAGGTATATTCCCAAAATAGTATCGATGCAACCATTGTACAAGGAGATACAATGACAGCATTTTGTGGAGCACTATCATCTTTTTATAACAAAGTACCAGTTTTTCATGTTGAGGCTGGTTTGCGTTCAAATGATTTATTTGAACCATTTCCTGAAGAAGCAATGAGACAAATGATATCACGTATAAGTAATTTAAACTTTACTCCAACACAATTAGCATATAATGCTTTAATCAAAGAAAATATTAAAGAAAGTAACATAATCACAACTGGGAATACAGTAATTGATGCTCTGTATTGTTTATCAGATGCAATTTTAATAAATGCAAAAGAAAAGTTAAGTAAGAAAGGAATTGTATTCAATGAAAAAATGGTTTTAATAACGGTTCACAGACGGGAAAACCATGGAGAAAGATTAAATAAGATATTATCTGCAATAAATCAATTAGCCAATTTATATTCTGATCATCAATTTATCTTACCAGTGCATCCAAATCCAAATGTACACGATAGGGTTTACTCTATATTATCCAATATACCGAATATTATTCTAACTGAACCAATGGATTATCCAGAATTAGTATATTTAATGAAAAATACCAAGCTTGTTTTAACTGATAGTGGTGGAATTCAAGAAGAAGCTCCAACTTTTGGAAAT
>CAUTSU010000020.1:0-6306 GCA_963541105.1 uncultured Alphaproteobacteria bacterium | reverse complement strand
TCATCAGAAATATTTATATCTTTAAATCCACTTACTAAAATTTGCCATACATGATTTAATATTTTAATATCAAGCTTATTTGATATTTGTTTTATAAATTCAATTTCGTTTGGTGATACACACAAATCATCAATAAAATCAGGTGCAATTTTTGAAATGACACAATAATGCACAATTTCCATTATATCTTTTAATATATTTATTGGATTTGTCCCACCATCACATAATTTTTTGAATTCAGAAAACATATTCTGTACATTTCCTGTCATTAAATACTCAAAAATTTTCAGTGTTTTGTCACGATCCCCAATACCCATTATTTTTGAAATTGTATCAATTGAGATACTATGACTGTCATCTGCATTTGCAAATGCTTGATCAAGGATACTTAGTCCATCACGGACTGACCCACCAGAAAATTTTGCAATCATATTTAATGCATCATCAGAAATGTTAATATTTTCCAATTTTGCAATTCTTTTAAAATGTTCACTTAATGTTTTATTGTTAACACGTGATAATTCAAAACGTTGACAGCGGGATAGTATTGTCATTGGAACTTTACGAATATCTGTTGTTGCAAAAATAAATTTTACATATTCTGGTGGTTCTTCAAGAGTTTTAAGTAATGCATTAAATGCATTTTTACTTAACATATGTACTTCGTCAATTATGTAAACTTTATATCTTGCATTTGTTGGTTTGTATTGTGCACCTTCGATTAATTCACGCATGTCATCAACACCAGTATTTGATGCGGCATCCATTTCAATTACATCGATGTGTCTGTCTTCTTTGATTGCAATACAATTTTCACATACCCCACAAGGTTTTGTTGTCGGAGTTGTGTTTTTTCCATCTGTCCCTAAACAATTTAGTGCACGCGCCAATATACGGGCGGTTGATGTTTTACCAGTTCCGCGTATTCCTGTAAAAATATATGCATGTGCAATACGTCCACTTATAATTGCATTTTTAAGTGTTGTTACAAGTTCATCTTGCCCAATTAAATCATCAAAAGTATTTGATCTATATTTACGAGCCAATACTTGATAATTGTTTTCTTGCAAATTATTTTTTTCCTGGTTTGAATTTGTGATATCCATCTATACACCGAGAGATAATTATTAATTTTCTTTTGACTTCAAATGTTTGTGAATATAACTTGATAGGCATATGAAGTCAATTTATATTTATATACATTATCCATTTTGTATGAGTCTTTGCCCATATTGTAATTTTTTTAGTTTAATTAAAAATGTGAATGCTACAGGACAGTATTTTGATGATAATCAATTATTACAATTATATAAAAGTCAGTTAAATTATTATTATAATTTTTCGTCTGATTCAATTGTTCAAACAATATTTTTTGGTGGTGGAACACCATCACTATCTGGAATTAATTTTTTATCAGATATAATTGAATATATCTATCGAAAATGGCATGTAACAAAAAATCCGGAAATTTCAATAGAAGTTAATCCGTCATCATCAGATCAAATGAAATTTTCAAATTATAAACAAATAGGAAT
Source organism: uncultured Alphaproteobacteria bacterium (assembly GCA_963541105.1). Lineage (GTDB taxonomy): Bacteria > Pseudomonadota > Alphaproteobacteria > Rs-D84 > CASDRH01 > CAUTVF01. The sequence continues at coordinate 4,771 of CAUTSU010000020.1, read as the reverse complement.
AAATAGATTATCAATAGGAGTACAATCATTAAATGATGATGAATTAAAATTTCTTGGACGTATTCACTCATCAAAAATTGCATTAAATGCAATTAGTTATGCTGTTAAATATTTTAATAATGTTTCTGTTGATTTTATGTACGGATTGCCAAATCATAATTTAGACGTATGGGACAATCGTTTAAACGAAATAGCAAACTTAAATTTGCCACATTATTCTTTGTATCAACTTACAATTGAACGAGGAACTCCTTTTCATAAATTTGTTAAGAAAGGAAAATTTGTTCCAGCAAACGATGAGTTACAAGCAAGACTGTTTTGTAAAACAAGAAAATTTATGAGAAAAAATAAAATATATCCATATGAAATATCAAATTTTGCAAAACCTGGTTTTACCTGTAAACATAATTTAGCATATTGGACAAATCAAAATTATATTGGTATTGGTCCATCGGCACAATCACGTATTGATAATTTTGCTTTTGTAAATAGTCAAACTGACTGGAATAAAATAAAAATGGAAAAGCTATCGCAATATGAAAAATCAGAAGAAATAATTTTAACAAATTTACGTTCAAAATATGGTTTAAAATTAACAAATTATTTAGTGGATATTTTAGATTTTGATGTAATTAATAATTTAAGTGATTATGTTAAATACAATAAACAAAAAAATACACTTAAAATGACAGAAAAAGGATTTTTGTACTTTAATACAGTAATTGAAAAAATTCTTAGATAAGATTAATCGTCATCATCGTTATTATCTTCATCAAGATCTATGTCAGCATCCCAATCAAATGATATACTATCATCTGTATTATTTAAATCATTAATTAGCTTTTTGATATATTGTTCTAAATGATTTTCTTGAATTACTTTTCTTGCCAATGGATTTTTCATAATTGTTTTATAAAAATTAATTCTCTCTTCTAATGGATCATATTCCAAATCATATTCTTCATTTAGAGTGTTTAATTCTTCATTTATATTTTTTATGAATTTTTGTAATTTTTTTGCATAATGAAGGTCTTTTGGATCTTCTATGTTCTGAATTGGACCCAAAACATCCAATATATTTTCAATTACAACTTTTTGTTCATTAAGTATTGTTAATTTTGGAATATTCCTTATTTCAAATTCTGCATCTATTAATTTTTCGTTTTCTTGTGTGTTTTTATTTGATGTTTTAAATAATTTTATTAGGTTATGAATATTTTTTGTTGTGCTATTGTTTTCAGGAAATGGATTTTCTTTATTCCACTTATCGATATCTTTATCCATATGATACAAATAATTTTTATCGAAATTCATTTGCTGAACTAAATCAATAAATTGTTCTTTTGTTACTAAATTATTTTTCGATATATTTATATTTTTGATAGTATCTCTATATAAAAATATACCTTTTTTAACCTCTGATTTTATAAATTCGTTCAATTCTTTTTGTTGATTCTTATTCCTTATTGGGGTGTCTATAGTTATATCATTTCTTTTATAAAAATCTTTTTCTGCTTTATTTGTTAGTACTATTTTTACAATGATATCAATATCATCATCAGAAAGTGTATTTAAAGTAAGGTTGATAAAAATATTTTTTCCTGTATCTGATAATTTATTATAAGTTTCTTTAACATTATTTCTTTTTCTATCATGGTAATACATATTAATTATATTTTTATCTTCTTTATTTAAGATAGTATCTGTTTTTAGTATTGGTTGATTAATTTTTTGAAATTTATTTTTTTGTTCTTTAATGTTTTCTGCATGTATATTGTTTGAGTATCTTGTTATCTTGGATATATCTTTTGGCATTTTAAAATACATCGTTAATAGTGTAGAGGTATTATAAATAGTCTGTTTAATTTTTTTCATAAATAGGTTATCTTCTGTTTTGATTACATTGTTTTCATTGCCAGCCATACTTTGTATTATATGTGATAATCCTTTTATTGTACCATAAGTTGTTGTTATTGTTTTTGCTGTGACATCAGTTGTTTTTTTGAAAATACCTCGGATTATGTGCCATAATTTATCAGAAAATTCAAGATTTGTAACCGGTTCAAAAAAGTATGCCGTGTATACAGGTACATTTTTGATTAAGTATGACATGATCCAGCCGAAACATATAAAGATTAGTGTAATATCCATATTTTGCCAAATTACATCTATAATTTTAGGTCCTGTGAGTGGGTTAGTTAAAATATTACTGTTTAACATGATATATTCTTTTAATGTTATTGTATATCCTGAAACAGTTGTTTCTATTGTAAGTAAACTTTCTAAAATATATGATCCAAATGTTAAGATTACACTTAACATTGCCAAATGAGAAATCCAGCCAATGAAAAGAGTTTTAACAAATCCAATTAAGTTTAAATTGTTAATAACTTTTATATTCATATCTTTAACTGCCCACGACAGCACAGCAAATGGAAGTAGTATTACAGCAAACCCCATATTTAAAATAAACCCTGCAAGTATCGTTAATATTTTTAATGAAATAAGAAAATATAATACAAATATCATTGCCCCAATAATTGCGATCAATAAATAAATTATACCAATAACTTTTCGTGATGCTGTTGCAATTTTATCAATAAAATTTAATACTTGTTCTGTTGCAGCTGCAGGAATTCCAAAAAATGCAAGAACAACCTCGATAACTTTTTTTATTGCAATTTTTGCAAGTAATATGATTGCTTCATATGTTAATCCTTCTTGAATTGTAACTTTTAACATATTTACTCCAAATATCATGCCATATCTGTACGTAGAACTATAATTTTCTAATATGTTTATCAAACTTTTACGCATCTCATCTGAAAATGCTTGTTTTGCTTTAATATCTCCGGTTGTGTTATATTTTGTATCAGAAAATTTAACTTTTTCCGTGCTATCGTTTATTTGTTTTGATATATCCATAAATTTATTTGTAACAAAATTGGAAACATCTAGCATAGGTTCAACAGTATATTTCAAAAAAAATTGTGGGGACGAAGTTAATATAACTAGGGCAGAGGTAATCTTTAACATTTGTTTGAAAATATCTTTGAAAAATTCTAATCCTTGAATTCTATCTCCATCTATTTTAATTTTATTCCACATAAACATTAATAACCAGTAGCTAACTGATAGTATTAATAATATAACTAATATCGTTTGAAATGAGTGGTAAACAATATATGAAAATTGTGATACTGCTAAGAAAATTGGGCTTATCAATTTGCATTCCAGACACTCTGTTGTATCTTCAAAAACTGAATTATTCATAATAACATCATCAAGTGTTTCTGCATATACAGGACTATTTGTATATTTATTTATACAAAATATTCCCAAAATAAAAATAAAAGATAGTAGCCTTTTTTTCATATTTTTATTTTTTTATTAATTTTGTTTTTACAGTTGATGTTACTGATTTATATTTACTTTTTATCTGTTGCCACAAAGTTCCAGTTATAAAATTCGCAAATCCAATATTCCAAATTCCAAATGTATTTTTTATATTTTTGATTAAATCAAACATACTTAGCATCATTAATCCAAACATCAATATTAATAGCATATTTGAAAAACCTGTCGTACCTGAAATTGTTGCTTCTGGGTTTATACTTTTCCCATTTTGTCGTATTTCATAATGTAAATGTGGTCCAGTTGATCTTCCAGTTGAGCCAATAAAACCAATAATATTACCTTGTTTTACTTTTGATCCTATATTTATCTTATCTGAGAATTTACTTAAGTGAGCATACATTGTAGAATATGTTGCATTATGTTTTACTATTATCATGTTTCCATAAATATTGCGTTGATCCCAATTTTTAAATTGTATTACTCCATCGGCTGCAACAGGTATTGGGGTTCCTTTGGGTGCTGCTAAATCTAAACCTCCATGAAAAGATTTATGCCCTTTTATTGGATCTATTCTGTATCCAAATCTGGATGTTATTCTGGCGTTTTTAATTGGCATTCTATCTATTTTTTTATCTATCCCATTTAAATCCCTAAAAGTTATAAAGTCTTTATCTTCTGTAAATAAAGTATCATAAATTTGATTACCTTTATCTTTAATTGGTTTATTTATATTTACAAAAGCTTCATTTTTAAAGCCAATAGATGATACATCAACCATATAATATAAACTTATGTATAATATGCTTAAACTAAAAGAATATATGAATAAATGTACTGCAATTCCGATTAAAGTATCAAATGACGTGTTTAGTAATGATTTACTAATTTTAAACATTCCACCAACTGCCCATGACATAATTGTAAATGGTGTAAAAATCAATAAAAACCCCAGTGATATGAATATATCCAATACTTCAACCAAAGTGTGCCAACCAAGTAAAAAGAATACAATAATTATGCTTATTCCTATTAATTTATTAAAAAGATTCCAATCCATTTGTACTATATTTGCACCGGCTGATATGCCTGTTAACAACATTGTTTGAAAATTCCAAATGATACAAATGAATTCATTTTTAACATTACTTTGATAGGTGATTCCGGTATTATCGTTTGCAATTTCTTTTAAAATATTGCTGGAATTTTGTGATGCTTTAATTGCATTTATTAAAAATTTTGGTGGTTCGGTGTTTTTTATAAGTTTATTGCATCTATCTATATCAATTATTGATGATATAACAGTTCTTGAAAAGAAAGTCCCTGTTGATATTGCCGGATCGATAATATACTTAACAACTCCTGATATCCTTAATGAATACATTATTCCAATTGCAAATATAATTTTAAATGCTTT
>CAUTSU010000019.1:0-6379 GCA_963541105.1 uncultured Alphaproteobacteria bacterium | reverse complement strand
ATTTCACAATGCCAGCATGCGATTGGGTTTGCAATTAAACAGTTTACGTTATTTTCAGGATTATTTATGTCACAACCACTGATTTTTAAATACCATTCATCGAATGTCATTCCTGATGGCCAAGTATAATCACGAAATATAAAAACAATAACTGATATCAATATAAGGTACTTGGCAAACTCAAAAAGCAGCCCCTTTGTAAGATTAGCAAGTATTTTTATTACTTTTTCCATTTATTTGATAATCTTTTTAATTATATTTGTTGATACACCTTTTAATGCTTTGTTTTTCATTTCTTTTAAAAGAGTTGATAACTCCTTTGCAAGCCCATTTGTTGGAGAATCACTACCACCTATTAATGAGTTTAAATTCTTTTCCCAAGATTTTATTTTTGTTAATATGTATGATATAACAATAAGACTGATAATAGTTTTCAATATATCAAAACCATAAAAGGCTGATAAATTTATTAAAATAATTCTGTTGTATTGATCGGATGATATCAATTTTTCTAGCTCATAGGCATTGATCCCAAACATAACATAACTGATAAATGATCCAATTATCATTGTAAGCATAGACATCATAACCAACTTTACTGCCCCATTTTTAAAAATATTTAAAATTTTCAATCTCCAATCTTTAATGTATGGAAAAGGTATTGCCCACCCTAGTAGAGCAAATGGTATTGCAATTGTTGCAAGTCCCAACATCAAAACAACTTCAACATAGTATAATGTCCATAATAAATTAATAAAAATAAAACATATAATTGTGATTATTGAAATAAAACCTTTTATTAATCCGTATCCACTATAACCTAATGTTGCAAAACTTAGTGCTATGTATGTTCTTATCTGTTCTTCTATTCTGAAAAATGAACATATTACATCTTGTGATAAATCAATTGTGGTATCTGACTGTTTTAATATGTTTTGATTTGCATACGATAACCCTGGTAATATTTTCTTCAGACCCGATTCTTTTCTGGTTTTATCAAAAATTTCTTTTTGTACTATATATCCACATTTAGATTGTTGTCTATCTTGGGATATAAATGAATCACTCATTGCAATAGATGCCCATGTAATAGGTTTATATACATATGCAATGATTGTACCATTAATATTAAATAAAAATGCAATAGCAGCAACAACAATTAATATCCTTTTCCCTAATTGAATAAACAGCTTTTTTGCATTACCTTCATTGGTAATGTTTTCAATATTTTTATAATATTCTTGTAAAATATATAATCCAGCAAGTAAAGCCATCAATATTAATATGTACGAAGCCCATTCTTTGAAAATCGTATTTGACATAATTGATATAATTTGGAATGAAAATTCAATTAATTTACAAGTATAACAAAAATATGGCATTGTTTTATTAACTGATTTTTGATCTTTCCAAGGGCTAGTAAATGACCAATATTTTGGTTCTCCACAACCCTTTTTATCTTTCCAAACTAAATTTGTATTTTTCCCATTTAAAAATAGAAAGTGTTGTTTTTTATCTGTTGATAAATTGTTTAAGGATCCTACCGTTTCTCCAAATACATTTATTAATTTATTATCAATCATGGCAATTGGTTGTAATGCAGGTGGTATATTTGCAAATATGTTAATTGTTACGTTGGTGTCTATATTTGTTAAACAACTATCAACATTATTAATTTGTGTGTTGTTTATGGGATCTACATCAGGTATATCAAAACCATTCCAATAATCATTTTTTAAGTTATTCAATGCGATATCACTGTCAGTAAAGTAAGCCGTTTTAAATATGTATTTTGATTTATTTGCAATATATGAATAACTTTTATTCATGAAATTTTTAATCATATATGGTGTAATTGTAACATTACTATTTTCGTAATCTTGTTGTATAAAATTTCTTACTAAGAATTGTAATTTTTGATTGTCAATACCGTTTGTTTTTAAATATGTTTGTGTTTCTGATGGTATATTAATATTAAGATTTTTACTGTTCGCATATATAATGTTATTCCAACTTAAAAAGACAAGTGTTAATAATAAAACATATGTATTTTTATAAAAAAAACTCATTATTTAAATATCTTTTTTGTGGTTGTATTTATTCCAACATTTACAACCTTTTTGTATAAACTTATCACTTTTGATTTAATGTCATTTGCAATTGCAGCTCCAGGCAGACTTCCACCCAGTATACTAAGTAATTTATCCATATTTTTTGATATATACCAAAAAGTCAGTATAACTAACATAATATCAAAAAATGCAAAATTTAAGCTAGAATGACCACTTGCAATTGAAGATATTATTGGATTTGTTATAATGTCATCCCTTCCATATTCAAATGCTTTATCGATTGCACCAACAGGAATATCTAGGATATTGTAGTATATGTATTCCATAAATGTCATCATAAATACAACAATAAAAGATATTGATACAATCGATATTGCGTTACTCTTAATACCATTAAAAAACTGTGAAAATGATAAATCAATTTGATCTTGATCATTAAATATCCATACTATCAAATATAGTGGTATTTTCATAATTGCTACAGCAAGATTTACACATAAATCTATAAAATACAAAAATAGTATAAAATTAAATAACACCATAGAAATAAATAAGAATGCACCAAAGAAAAACAAGTTTAATAAAACTGTTGTTCTGTTATAGTGTACTATCAATGGTGATATTAAACCTGATAATATCCCAAATATTCCACCGAATCCTGGAATTAGTACGCTAGTTCCTATATAAAATATTGGACTTGCTGTAATTGATTGAATTATTCCACCTGTTGTTTTTGTACTTGGAAAAAACAGCTCAGTAATTGCAAATTTTGATAGTATTTCCCCAATTATTTGATGTTTTGAAATAAAATCCCGAACTTCGTAGATATTGCACAAAATTGAAGCAGTATAATTCGATGTAATAATGTCTTTTTCTTTTTTGTATCCTAAATTACCATCAATTAATTTTTCTGTTTGTGGAAATATAATATTATTATCAGAAATAAATTCTTCTTTTTTTGTTGTGTTATCTTCCGATATTTTTTTAACAATTTCACTTTCTTTACAAATTTTTTTGTTTTTTACACTTCCACCTGCGTTTAATATTTCTTTACTTAAAGTAATACCCATTAACGTTATTGGTTCAACTGTCCATCTAACGATGAATGAAGGATGAATCCAAAGTAAAGAGATAAAAATAATAATTTTAAACAGTTTAACTCTTGTGAAAGTAAAAAACATTGATTTATAATCAACTTGTCCCATATTTTGATAATGTTCTACGCCAAAGCGATACATAAATCGCAATGCAATAACGATTGCAATTGCAGTTAATAAATATTTGGAAAAGAATAAATAAATTACTTCAGCTATGTTAAAAAATATGTTGTTAATTTGTAAAAACAACTTACAAGAATTACATTTCGATAATTGTTCTATTTTATCTGATAGTTCATTAGGGTTACAATTACGTAAATTAAATGATACAAAAATAGTTCTGCTTTTTACTTCTTCAGTTACAAACTTGTTTTCAATACTAACTTTGTAGGTAATTACATTTTTATTTATGATATTTATATCAGTTGTTTGAAATTTGGCAACAGTTTCTCCAAATATATTAACTGCTTTCATATTATTTATATCATCTAATATAATTCCAACAGGGGAATCTATAGCCTTTAGACTATTAAATACATTTGATAGATCTATATTTTGCTTATTATCTGTAATACAATACTTATTACTTCCAACAAAAAAATTTCTAGAATCTTTATTGAAAATAATTCCTCCATATTTACTTTTAAAATTCTTATCTAATCCAGCTATTAATTGTTTATCGGGAATCAAATCATAAAATTTTTTATTTAAACTAATTGGAAATTTTGAATAAGCTCTTTGAAATTGTAATAAACTAAATATTGCATACTGTATATCATTTTTATTTACTATAATTGTATCTGCATTACTATTTTTTATTTGTGATAAAGTAAGATTTAATATGTTAATTCTGTTTTCATTATTTGTGTCAAATCCGATAGAATTTAGATATTGAATTGCTCCATTCGATAATTTTATATTACTATTATCAGAAGCAGATAATATTTGTAAATGAAACTGGTACTGTATAAATATGAACAGTATCAAAAATTTAAAAAATATCTTGGATCTATTATTCATTAATTATTCTGTTTTTCTGCTTCTGTTTTTTTAGTATCTAATATTTTTTTAGATACTCTATTTACCTTATTTATAGATTTTGTTACAAAATCTTTTAAAAATCCAAATATTTCATTACTTGTACTTCCACCAAATAATTTAGTAAATTTAGAATGATTTGATATAATGTACATGCTTAAAACACTTGTGATAGCCATAATTAAAAAATTGAATAAATTTAATCGTTGAGTAATGTTTATGTCACTATTATTTGAGTATATACTTAATGTAGTATCATATAATGAATAAAATGTTATTTCATTTAACATTATTGCAATAACAAATAACATACATAAAACCGCAATTCCAATTGATGAATTGATAACTGTATTTATTGCGTTATTTAGATAACTTTTATCTCCAATTGCCCAAGCAGTTGCAATCAGTGGTATTGCAAATAAAATAATCGCGATACTAAACATTGGCTGAATAAAATAAAATGGTATAACTAAGATAAATATTAAATATGAAGTATAATAAGCAAGTGTCATAAATAAAACTGCCCCACCAAATAAAAAATATGTAATAAGTAATATTAAAGGTATTGCAACTGCAACGATTAAAGAGATTAATGGATCAGGTATAAACCATTTTACAATATTGTATATGGTTAATCCTATTCCAATAAGCCATATGATAAACAAAGATGTTAATATAAAATCCATAATATTATTTTCAGTACTAAAATTTTTATTTAAATTATCTTCTAAATTTGTAGAATCTTTTTTTGTAAGGCTTGTTATTGTTATTTTATTTACATTTTTGTTAGTATTTGGTACTTGTTCAATTTTATCTGAATTAAACATATATATCATAAAATATGTAGCAAGTCCTGCATACCGTTTAGATAAAGAGTTTACATCCTGTATCAAACACATTAATTCAAGTTTGGTAAGTATTGGTAATGCATGTGGTAAATTATTTTTATTATCATCTTCTTCATATTTTTTTGCATCATTTGACATATGTCCTATATTTTGACAATACTCTGGTTGTTTTATGTTATCTTGGATTGAATTTAAAGGTAATGTTATAATACCTAAGCTAATTTTTGGTGTAAAACCAGATGGTAATAATTTGTTTACTAAATGTTTGTTCCCAATTGAGTTGTTATTTATTTGTTTTATTCCATAATTTAAAAAACTTCTTGCAACTGTTATTCCACCACTTACAATCGGATCAACTGTCCACTTAGTAATGTTTTGTGGTTTTAATGTGAAGACCATTACTATAACCATAACAATTCTAAGCATTTTTTTAAAAATATCTTTCCAAAAAAAATCTAAATTTTGAATGCTGTTTGATTCAAGTTGTGTCGTATCAGACACAATAATTTTAAATAAATTGTTAAGGGTTTGAAAAGCAACAGTAACGAATAAAAAAAACATACATATATTAAATAAACCTGTATATATGCGGTACCCTCCTTGTGAAATTGCATCATATAATGTAGAATAGTATTTGCAACTGATACAATTTTTGACTAAATCTTGGTTTAATTCTCTAAATGGAACTGCAAGTACATCTGATGATGTTCCAAAAATACTAATTAAAAATATAAAAAGAATTATTTTTAATTTCATGTATTATTTTTTCTATTTTTTGTTAGAAATAATTTTGCATTATTTTTTAAATCTATAAATAAATTTTTAATGGGATGTACTCCGGTTTTTGATATTGCTATGAAAAGAGATATACAAATTATAATTCCTGAGATAATAGCTACATAATATCTAATTTCAAAAAGAAAAATTGACATTGTAAACAATGTAATACAAAACATATAAAACATAATTTTTTTGCGTAACATTTGTATATTTTATTAATTATCTATAGCTGAATTTATTATATAAAAAAATACTTTTTAAGACAACGTAATAATTATGAATATTAAGTGTGAAATTTGACTGAAGTAGTATTTTGTAGTAGAATTTGATAAAATATATAGTGAAGGATATATGAATGGGTTTATTTGATAAAATAAAAAGAATACCAAAGATAAATGTTAATTCATTAAAAACAATTTCAGAAGAATTTAATCCAGACAATAAAAATGCAAAACAACCTAATAAAGAACAATATGGTAATGCAAATCTTGCATCAAAAGACATCAATTCAGCTATAGATAAGTTATGTGAAATGGTTGCATCA
>CAUTSU010000018.1:0-6658 GCA_963541105.1 uncultured Alphaproteobacteria bacterium | reverse complement strand
AATTAATAAAAGAAAATCTAGTTAACTATTTTTATATTACGTATTTATTATTTGTATTATAGGATACATAGTTTAGAGTATGTTATCTCAGCAAAATTTTTTAAATAGAAGATCTTTATTAAAAACTGTCACCGGTATTTTATGTCAAATTTGTTTTTTTTATATTTTATATAATTTTGTTTTTGTCGAAAAAAGTTCATTTTTATCTTCGGGTTTGTATCTAATCAAAAATTATTTAGGTATTAATTTTATATATTTGGTTGCTTTATTTTTTTCATCGTCTTTTTTAATGTTTGGTTGGCGTTTAAAATATCAACCATATTTAATATTTTCATCTATTTTGCTTACATTGTCTTTTTTAAATTTATTAGGTGGTTTGATATCATCTGTTTTTAAAAATACTTTTTTAATCAGTGGAATTGCAGGATTTGCAACAGAGCAATATTTATTTTATGTTATTAAAGTTACAGGTCCTATTTTAATGTCGATAAAAATATTATTAATATCCTGTTTATTCCCATTAACAATTTTCTTTTTGTTAATTTCTTTGAATTTAAATTTTGAAAATTTACAGAAATTTTATTATACAATTAAGATAATCTTATATTATTGTTATATTGCAATCAAATATGTACTAGGATGCATTTTTAGAACAAATAAAAGAACAAGTATTCAATATAAGCACATAATCAATAAAAAACGTAAAGCAATTGTAAGTAAAAAAAATATAACAAAATCGGTTAGTAGTGCTGATACAAATGTCAGTTTTAAACTTCCTCCAATAAGTTTACTTTATAATGCACCAGTTAGTAATAATTTTATTTCTAAATCTGAAATGGAAAGAAACGCAAAAAGTTTGGAAACAATACTATCAGATTATAGAGTATTTGGTCGTATTACAAATTTTATTCCAGGTCCTGTTGTAACATTATATGAATTTGAGCCGAATGCCGGAATTAAAACATCATCTGTTGTTAATTTAGAACCTGATATTGCAAGAACTATGAGTTCAATGTCATCAGTTCGTATTGCAGTAGTGCGCGGAAAAAATGCAATTGGAATTGAGCTTCCTAATTTAAATCGAAAAACTGTATATATTCGTCATCAGTTGTTGGCAGATAATTTTCAACACTCAAATTTTGCTTTACCAATAAGTTTGGGTCAAGATAGTGCAGGACGACCGGTTTGTGTTGATTTATCAAAAATGCCACATTTATTGGTTGCAGGTACAACGGGATCTGGTAAATCGGTTGGTATCAATGCTTTTATTTTATCGCTACTTTATAAATTTACTCCATATCAGTGTCGGTTTATTATGATTGATCCGAAACAATTAGAATTATCAACTTATAATGGTATTCCACATTTATTAACTCCTGTGTTGGTTAAACCGGAATTAGCTGTTGGTGCATTGAAGTGGATTGCAAGGGAAATGGATAATAGGTACTCTAAATTAACAGAATTAGGTGCAAAAAATATTGTAAGTTTTAATGAAAAAATCAGATATGCGAAAAAAAACGGGAAACAATTTACAAAAATTGTAAAAAATGGTGATGGGACAGTAAAAAGACAAATATTAAATTATGAAGAATTGCCATACATTGTTGTAATAATTGATGAAGTATCTGATTTGATGATGACTGCAGGAAAAGATGTAGAAGCTGTTATTTTAAGACTTGCTCAATTAGGTCGTGCTTCTGGTGTTCATCTGATTTTAGCAACACAAAGGCCATCAGTAAATGTTATTACTGGAATAATTAAGGCGAATATTCCAACAAGGATTAGTTTTAAGTTACCAACGATTACAGATAGTAAGACAATTTTAGATTCTAAAGGTGCAGAACAATTATTAGGTAATGGTGATATGCTATACATGGCAGAGGGTAGAAATTTATTGCGTGTACATGGGAGTTTTGTATCAGAAAATGATGTTGAAAATGTTGCAAAATTTTGGAAAAATCAAAAAGTTCCTGGTTTTATTGATAATGTTCTTACAGAAGAAGATTTAATTGCAGAGTGTAATGATGGAAAAAATAATTCTATTAATAAGTTGTTTAGTTCATCAGGAAAAAGTGGAAATCTTAGTGATGAAGAATTATACAAACAAGCTGTTGATTTGGTGTTAAATACCGGAAGAACATCATCAAGTTTTGTTCAACGTAGTTTTAGTATTGGGTATAATAAAGCTGCAAATATTATTGAACGTATGGAGCGGGAAGGTATACTATCCCCACCGGATCATGTACAAAAACGTACAATTATTAAAAAGGTTTGAGTTATGTTTAGAAATATATATCTACTTGTGTCATGTTTTGTATTATTTGCTTGTTCAAGTATAGATACAGAATTTACTTCTGATGATACTTTGAAAATAAAAGAAAATAATCTAATTAATCAAGAACAACAATCAGATATAAAGTTAATTACTGATAATTTTCAAAAATATATTTCTAATTTAGGTAATGTTTCTGGTGATTTTGTTCAAAAATCATCGAATGGAGAAAAACAGATAGGTAAATTTTATATTTCTATACCTGGGAAGATGAGGATTGATTACAATAATGGAGTGACAGTACTTGCAGATGGTCATAATTTTATATATTACGATTCATCAAATGATCAAATAACAGTATTGGATTTGAACTCATCACCTGCTGGGATTTTACTATCAAATATTAAGTTTGATAATATTGGTGCAAGGATTATAAGTATTGATAGAAAGAAAAATACAACTAACTTACATACTGTTGTTAAAAATAGTACCTTTAATACTAAAATTATCTTTAAGGTAATCGAAAGTCCATTTAAATTAGTTGGTTGGATTGTAAATGATTTGCAAGGTATTACGACAAATTTTTCTATGACAAATGTTAAAAATGTAGCTGAAGGATTTAATAAAGATTTATTCATATTAAAACGCAAAAAATTACTTCCATCAAATGGGATAAAAAGTACATATGATTATTAATAAGGTTAATATCAGTAAATTATCTAGTTTGGATAATTTTGCAAAAAATCTTTCTGCAAAAATTACAATTCCTTCTGTAATTTTATTAAGTGGGACGTTGGGTACTGGAAAAACGACATTTGTAAAATATTTTATTAATAATTTGCTTGGAACATATGATATTGATGTTGATTCACCAACTTTTAATATATTACAGATCTACGATAGATCAAATATTACTATATATCACTATGATTTTTACAGGGTAAGTGATGAAAATGAATTAATCAATCTTGATCTAGAATATGCATTAAGAAATACAATAACAATTATAGAATGGCCGGATATTGCCAGAAATTTTATAAACAGTATTGTTAAACATGAAGATCAAATAGATCTGCATCTTTTTTTTGATGGAAAAGATAGATTTATTCAGCAGATTTGAAACATTTAAATATTAAATAAAAACTGAAGAGAGAATAAGCATTTAATAATTACTGCAGAAATCCTGGTAGCGGGGGAGGGATTTGAACCCCCGACACGTGGATTATGATTCCACTGCTCTAACCACCTGAGCTACCCCGCCATAAGTGGTGCCGGCTGAGAGACTTGAACTCCCGACCTGATGATTACAAATCAACTGCTCTACCAACTGAGCTAAGCCGGCAACTGACAAGGGAACCTTATACAGCATTAGGCGTAATTTTGCAAGAATATTTTGTTTCAGTTATTTTGAAAAACTATAGTTGTATTCGTCACAATTAGGTTCTTTCCCGTTTATTATCGCAATAGTATCTTCAACCGATACTAATTCTTCATTTGTTGGAATTACAAAAACCTTAACTGAAGAATTGGGTTTTGAAATTTCAATTTCTCCATCTGGAAGTGAATTTGATTTTGTTTTTTCTTCATCAATTAATATTCCAAGTTTTTCCAATCCTTTTAATACAGGATATCGTAAAAACCCGGCCTTTTCACCAACTCCTGCTGTAAAAACAATTGCATCAATATTACAATCAAGTGCGGCAAAATAAGCACCAATGTGTTTACGTATTCTATAACATTCTACATCTAATGCTAATTTACAATTTTTATCTGTTGATACATTATCTCTTATATCACGTCTATCTGAGTATTTCCCACTCAATGCTAAAACTCCAGATTCTTTATTTAATATTTTTTCAACCTCGTCAGGTGAATAATTATACACTTTTTGAACAAATGGAATTATTGCTGGATCAATATCACCGCAACGAGTTCCCATAATTAGACCAGATAAAGGAGTAAATCCCATCGATGTATCAAAAGACTTTCCGTTTTTGATTGCTGTTGCTGATGCTCCATTTCCTATATGTAGTGTTATTAAATTACAATTATTGATATCTTTTCCTAATAATGCAGCAGCACGGTGTGCAACATACAAATGACTAGTCCCATGAAAACCGTAACGCCTGATTTTTTTATCTGTTCTCCATTTTTCAGGAATTGCATATTCGTAACTTGACTGTGGCATAGTTTGATGGAATGCAGTATCGAAAACAGCAACCTGTGGAATATTTGGTAACAATTTTGTTATTGCATTAATTCCCATGATATTTGCAGGGTTGTGCAATGGGGCAAGTGAAGATAATTCTTTTAATTTTTCCATTACACTTTCATTGATTAATACACTCTTATTAAATGTATCTCCTCCATGTACAATGCGATGAGATACTCCATTAATTTCATTTATATCATTAATTAACCCAAATTCTTTATTCAATAAATGCTTTATAATTATGTTAATTGCATCTGAATGATTATTACATTCTATTTTTACCTTTACCTTTTTATTTCCGTTATTAGAGTAAATAAAGTTACTATCATCTCCTATTCTTTCAATTAATCCATTACTGATAACACTTTTATTATTCCAATCATACAACTGATATTTTAGTGATGAACTTCCACTATTAATCGCTAATACTTTCATTTATATTTCCTCTGATATATGTTTTTTCATAACTATCATACATTTTTGTAAATGTAAAATATAAAATTTACTCGTAAAATGTTGTGCTTGACTTGTTATCTGTGTTTTTATATCATTCCGAAGATCCGGGATTGTAGCTCAGTTGGTTAGAGCAGGCCGCTCATAACGGTCTGGTCGCAGGTTCGAGTCCTGCCAATCCCACCAATATCTATATGGATTTCTTAATTTTTTAAAAATATTGAATAAATGGCGGGTTTTCCGCATATTTTTGTTACTGAGTGATTATCATATCATTGTTTTTGGGTTAATTATCGTTAATTTTGCTAAATGTATATAATGGACATTTTTGCAGAGTCACTACTTACTATCTTGATTGTTTAACTTAATTAATAAAAATATTTTATAATATTTAAAAGAATGAAAGTTTCCAAAGATTGATGAATAAAGATAAAGCTCAAATGATTTTTACTGATGCTCCATATAATGTGAAAATAAGAGGTCATGTATGTGGTAATGGTAAAATACAGCATGAAGAATTTGCTATGGCTTCAGGCGAAATGACCAGTGAAGAATTTACAGATTTTTTAAAGAAAGCATTTACTAATTTAAAGAATTATTCGACAGATGGTTCATTACATTACTTATGCATGGATTGGAGACATATTATTGAAATAACTTCTGCTTGTAAAGATGTATATACAGAAATGAAAAATTTATGTATTTGGAACAAAACAAGTGGTGGTATGGGGTCGTTATATAGATCCAAACATGAATTAATTTTTGTTTATAAGAGTGGAAATGAAAAACATATAAATAATGTTGAATTAGGTAAGAATGGTAGAAATAGGACTAATGTATGTGATTATCCAGGAGTAAATGCATTTGGTGAAAATCATAATGATTTAACATTTCATCCAACAGTAAAACCTGTTGCTATGATAAGAGACGCTATATTAGATGTAACTTATAGAAAAGATATTGTACTGGATTGCTTTTTAGGTTCAGGATCAACATTAATAGCTTGCGAACAAACAGGTAGAGTTTGTAGAGGTATAGAATTAGAACCTAAATATATTGATGTTACAATAAAAAGATGGCAAGAGTTAACAGGTAAACAAGCTATAAACCTATTAAATAATAAAACCTTCAATGAATTAGGAGGTGTTTAAATGATCGATAAAAAAACTGGATATAAAAAACCACCTAAGAAGAATCAATTTAAAAAGGGTCAATCAGGAAATCCCAAAGGAAGACCTAAGGGTAGTATTAGCTTTAAAGGAATATTAAAAAAAGAATTAAATAGTTGTATTCAGACATCTGAAGGTACTATTACAAAAGCAGAAGCTATGATTAAACAAGTAGTCAATGGTGCGGTATTAGGTAATTTAAAAAATGTGGAACAGATAACTAAATTATATGATCCAGATAAAGAAGATAAAAATAAATTATTTATTGATAGAGTCATTGATGCACTTAATCTGACAGAAAAAGAAGTAGATGCATTATTGGATGATAAATATCCATTTTTGCGTTCAAAAGATGTATTAAGAGAATTAACTAAAAAAGATATGTTGAGCTATGAAAATGCTGTTTCTAGTGTAATTGCGAATATTATGCTAGCACATGTTTATGTATTAGACAAAGTTATTAATCAAGCTTTTTTAATATATAATACAGTGATTGAAGAGGCAACATATTGGGAAACAATAGATAAAGTATTATTTGATTTAGATGTTGAT